>CAZRNC010000057.1:0-11117 GCA_964601285.1 uncultured Thermomicrobiales bacterium
GTTCAGGATTATTGGTCCTGATTGGACCTACGTCTTGCAAGACTCCGCTATGATCGACGCAACATGAATTGATCAACACGTGCGGAGGCGGAATGGATCTCGGGTTGCGGGGCAAGGTTGTGCTGGTTGCGGCGTCGAGCAAGGGGCTTGGTAGAGCTTGTGCGATGGGTTTCGCGCGTGAGGGTGCTGATGTTGTGATCAGCTCCCGCGATCCGGAGCGGCTGGCGCAGACGGCCACCGAGATTCGTGGCGAAACCGATGCACGCGTGCTCGAGATGCCGGCCGACATGGGCAAACCGGAAGAGATCGAGCGCCTGGTTCAGAGGGCAGTTGATGAGTTTGGAGGGCTGGATATTGTCGTTGCCAACGCCGGTGGACCTCCGCATGGCTACTTCGCGACGCTCGACGAACAGGCCTATATCGATGCGATCAATGTCAACCTGATGGGCACCATCCGGCTGATCCGTGCTGCCGTGCCGTACATCGAGGCGCGCGGCGGTGGAGCGGTCACCACGATCACTTCTGCCGGCGTCAAACAACCAATCGACAACCTGATCCTTTCGAACACAGCCCGCCCTGGCGTTGTCGGGTTTGTCCGCTCGATCGCCAGCGAGCTTGGCCCGAAGAACATCCGGGTCAACAATGTCGGCCCCGGAGCGACCAACACCGACCGGATTCGTGAATCGGCTGAGGCCGCAATGGAGCATGCCCGGCAGAAGGGACGCGATCCCGAGGAAGTGCTCCGTCGGCGTGGTCAGGGCATTCCACTCGGCCGGATTGGCGAGCCGGAAGAGTTTGCCAACGTCGTCGTATTCCTCTCTTCTCCGGCGGCTTCATACGTCACCGGAGCAACCGTGGTGGTTGACGGTGGACGGACACAGACACTCCTTTAGGCGATACATATCGCTAAAACCCTTGCACTTCGGGCGAATTTGGGGTAAAAGATTCCCACACACAGACGTTGAGTGTTGGTTTCGATGGGTTGGTCACTGGTTTTCCGGGGCGTCGTCCAGGATGCGCGTTGCCGGGAATCTTCGTATATCCGAAGCCGGCTGACCAGGATGTCGTTGGAGCGACGAACAGGATCGAACATTGGTACATCAGTGGTCACCCGACGAGGATGTCGATGTCCTCGAAGAAGATTTCGCTGAACTCGCCCCTGTTGCCCGTGGACGGCGTGACCGAAAGCGGCCACAACCTCGAATCGAAAGTGAATCGGTCGCCGAAGAGCGCAAGGAAGATCGCCGCCGTCGTCGTCGCTGGGACGCCCCTCCCCACAAGCGGGATGGCGACTACGACGCCGGATAGATCAATTTGTCATCGTGATTAGATCAACCAGTGCATCTTCGGCGATGGCTTTCTGCGTACGGGCTGGGCCATGCCCAGCCCTTGGCGTGAAAGCGCCGCCTCGTGAAACAGTCTCGAGCGGCTAACACGGCGGACCGTGCCGGTCCGAGGGCGAGGCATGGCCTAGCCCGTACGAGACGCCAGAGATTGTCCATCTACCCCTTCGGGGGTTCCAGCAAACTGGCTGCCGGCGCGTCGAGGAGCCATGAGAGGGCGCCGGATGTGGGTTGAACGCGGCCGGCTGGAGTGTTGCCGGCGAGTGATTCGACGACCATTGGGGCTTTGTCCTCGCCGGCAACCAGGAAGATCACTGCTCCTGCGTTGTTGAGCACCGGGTAAGTCAGCGTCAAGCGGGTTGTGTTCATCTGCGGCACTTCGTTTGCGACAGCCAGCCGATCGGTTTCGGTGAGCGCGGAAGTTCCGGGAAAGAGTGAGGCGGTGTGGCCGTCGGCACCCATGCCGAGCAGGACGATATCGAGCACCGGGATGCCATTGCTCGACGGCAGATGCTTCAAGGCCCGCTCATAACGGCTGGCCGCAACTTCTGGATCAAGTTCGCCTTCCATGCGGTGGATGTTTTCTGCTGGCACCCCTGCCGGCTCAAGTAGGGTTTCCAAAGCCATCCGGTAGTTGCTGTCTGCATGATCCGGTGGGACAGTGCGTTCGTCGCCCCAGAACACCAGCACGTTCGACCAGTTGATGCCTGGAAGCGTCGCCAGAATCTGGTGCATGCGCTTTGGTGTTGACCCTCCCGAGAGCGCGATGCTCACGGTCTTGCCCTCGCTGGTTGGTGCCAGCAGTGTAGCGATCCTGCATGCTGCCTCATTTTGTAGATCCTCGACCGAATCGAAGACGGTAACCATCAGGAGGAATCCCTTTCACTCAGCAGAAATCCGGCAAATGTAGCCGCCTGGTCAAGGGCCTCGACGTACATCCGGTCGCCGGAATATTGGGCCAGTTCTTCACCAAGCAATTGCACCTCGTTACAGTTCAGGCAATTGACGATGCGCTCCTGGCGCGGCTGGCCGGTCAGGTCAACATTGACGATCGCCCGTTCCCGGTCCAGCTTGCGGATGGTCACCCGTGATGACCGGGTAGCGGAGTGGGCAACCATGCGTACTGATTGCAGCCCGTACTCGTCACTGCTTGCCTGCAACCGTATCTGGATCGTCGCTCCTCCGGGATCGAGCGCGGAGAGGACAATCGAGTCGCCAACAGCAGTTGCTCCGGATGGCCGCAGGCCTAGCCTGGCCGACATCCAGCAGCCTGCCAGCATGGCAGCCGCTGTCCAGCCGGCAGAGTAGGCAATCTCGATCCGGCGAATCTCCGGGATGATTGCTCGCGCAGCGTCGATGTCGAACGATTGTGCGACCAATTCACGGATGGTAATGATTCTTCCCCATGCGAGGTCAGATCCATCAATACCGCCATCCGACTGCTTCAGGAACTCGCTAAAGCCCGCTAACGTGGCGGCAGGGTCGGGGTGGGCCATGGTGTCGACGATCACCCGATCGCCGGCGGCAGAGATGCGCTGGAATGCAGGTGAACTAAAGTCAACCGGGCTGGACCACCAGATGCAGGTTTCGATATCCGAGATCGTCAACCGGTTGATCACGCTGGGAATGGCCGCCATATCCTGGCGCCCGGCGTGGATGTTGATAATCTCGTAGCATCCACCCTTGTGATGATTGACGATCGGACAGTACGCCGACGCAGTTGCCGACATTCCTTCGGTGTCATCGAGGGTAATGTGGATGATTCGTGAAGGTAGCGCCTGCGCCAGATGCTCGAACACCGTGCGTGCTTGTGCTGCGTCCGCTGCACCGAGCGAGATTGTCACCAGGTTCATCACATGGGTCCGGGTTGGCGGTGGCAATCCCTGCTGCTCGGCGGACGCCCCGATCTCCATCCAGGCATGCCGCATCCGGTTTTCGATCTCTTCCGGGTTGATGCCGGGTCGTGCAGGTGCTGCTGGCTGGCTCATGGTTCTCTCCAGACGTGGCCGTCGCGATTGAGGAATGCGTGCGACTCCTTGGGTCCCCAGGTACCGGCTTCATACTCCGGCAACGGTTGCGGCGTTTCCATTTCCCAGCCACGTAAAATGCGGCTGACGGTTCGCCAGGCAGATTCGACTTCGTCGCGACGGGTGAAGAGCGTTCCGTCGCCGAGCATGGCATCCAGCAACAGTCGCTCGTAGGCGTCCGGAGAGCGAACGTTGAACGCGGAGCCGTACTCAAAGATCATGTTGACGGGCCGCAGTTGCATCATTGGCCCGGGAACCTTGACTGCGAACTTGAGCGCGATACCTTCATCCGGCTGGATCTCCAGTACCAGCAGGTTTGGCTCCAGATCACGCGATTGCGTCGGTGAAAACAGACGGTGCGGTACTGGTCGGAAATGGATGGCGATTTCGCTGACTCGCTTGGCCATCCGCTTGCCGGTGCGCAGATAGAACGGCACGTCCGCCCAGCGCCAGTTGTCGATGAACATCTTGAGGGCGATATATGTTTCGGTTCGTGAATCAGGGTCGACGCGCTCTTCGTTCCGGTAACCGGGGACCGACCGCCCACCGATAAACCCGTCGGTATATTGACCTCGAACGGCAGACCGGGAGACCAACTCCGGATTGATCGGCCGGAGCGCCTGGAGCACTTTGACTTTCTCATCGCGGACGGCGTCGGCTTGCAAGCTACCGGGCGGCTCCATGCCAACCAGGCTGAGCAGTTGCAGGAGGTGATTCTGCACCATGTCACGTGCTGCGCCAGTCTGGTCGTAGTAGCCACCACGACCCTCGACACCGAGCGATTCAGCAACGGTGATTTCAACGTGGTCAATATATTGCCGGTTCCAGATCGGCTCATAGATGCCGTTGGCGAAGCGCAGCGCCAGGATGTTCTGGACTGTCTCCTTGCCGAGGTAGTGGTCGATGCGGAACACATCCTGCTCGGGGAAGACTTCATTCACCGAGAGGTTCAGCAACTGGGCGGATTCGAGATCCGATCCGAATGGCTTCTCAACAATCACCCGTCGCCAGCTCTCGTCACTGCCAAGATTCAGCCCGGCTTCGCCGATGCGCGCGAGGATGTCCGGGTAGACCTCGGGAGGCGTCGCCAGATAGAACATCCGGTTGCCGGCGGTGCCGCGTTCACGGTCCATCCGGTCAAGTTCCAGGGCCAGCGCCTGGTAGACATCCGGATTGGTGAAGTCACCCTGGACATAGCTGATGCCGCTGGCGAACGATTCCCAGATGCGTGCATCGAACTCCAGTTCGCCGGCATGTTCGATGACGCCCTGCTTGAGGTATTCGCAGAACGCTTCGGTCGTCATCTCACGACGGGCAACGCCGGCAATGCTGAAACCGCTAGGCAGGAGTCGCTCACGGGCGAGGTTGTAGAGCGCCGGCACGAGTTTGCGATGGGTGAGATCGCCCGACGCTCCAAAGATCACCATTGCGCTTGGGTCTGGCGTGCGTTCAATCCGCAAGCCCTCCCGGAACGGGTTTGTGGCTGGTTGTGCGGTTGCGGTTTGTTGCGTCGATGTCAACGTCATGTTCCTCCGCTTCCGTGGATTGGGTTGCTCAGTCTGAACTGCTGCGGACCGCGTGCCCCCCGAACTGCTGGCGAAGTGCAGCCAGTACCTTGTTGCCGAAGGTATCTTCCTTGCGCGAGAGGAACCGGCTGGCAAGCGACATGTAAATCACCGGAGCGGCAACATCCAGGTCGATCGATTCAAAGACGGTCCAGCGGCCCTCGCCGGAATCAGAGACGTAGCCACGCAACTGGTCAAGATTTGGATCGGCCTCGAAGGCGTTGGCAGCCAGTTCCAGTAGCCACGACCGGACAACTGATCCATGCATCCAGAGATTCGAGATGGCGTGCAAGTCGAGATCGTAGCGTGACTCGTGGAGAATCTCGAACCCCTCGGCCATGGCGGCCATCATGCCGTACTCGATGCCGTTATGGATCATCTTGACGTAATGACCAGCGCCACTCGGGCCAACGTGCAGATAGCCGTTCTCCGGAGCGAGGGTGACAAATGCCGGCTCAACCAGGGCGACAGCCTCATCGGGGCCACCGACCATCATGCAGTAGCCGTTTTCCAGCCCCCAGACACCGCCACTGGTGCCGGCGTCGAGGTAGTGGAATCCCTGTTCCGTCAGCTTCTCGCCGCGGGCAACCGTGTCGGTAAAGCGTGAGTTGCCACCGTCGATGATAATGTCGCCCTTGTCCAGCAGGGGCGTGAGTGCGGCGATCTGGTCATCTACCGGCTGGCCGGCCGGGACCATCAGCCAGACGACACGGGGAGTCTGGAGCGCATCGACCAGCGCTTCGAGGGTGTAGGCTGGGACTGCTCCTTCGCCGGCCATCTCGTCGATTGGCTCACGGCTGCGATTATGGACCACCACCCGGTGCCCGTTGAGCAGCAGCCGGCGGGCCATGTTTGCGCCCATGCGCCCGAGACCGATCATTCCCAGTTCCATGCAACTTCGCTTTCGTTGTGCCCGGTAAGGCTATTCGCTGCCTATCCGGTCGCAGTTGATCATCATCTCCCGGACCAGTTCCGGAAGGTCTCCGTTGGCGTCCACTGTCACGACTCGCCGGTTGTGACGAGCGAGGGTGATGGCATCGCCGATCGCTTGTGCCATGAAAAGTCTTCCAAAGGTGAACGATTCGCCAGGAATTGCCAGATCGTCGGTGCCACTGTCAACTAGCAGGAGATAGATACCGTTTGCTGCTCCGCCCTTGTGCAACTGGCCGGTGGAGTGCAGGTAACGCGGGCCGTAGCCAAGTGTTGTTGCCAGTTCGGTGTGTGAGCCGAGGACATCCCGCAGGTTCTCCAGTGACCGGTCGTTGACGCCATTGCGGTCGGTAAACGCCAGGATGGCAACGTAATCGCCCGGCGACGCCCAATCCACGATCTGCTGGATCGCGTCCTTGGGCGCGACCGTTGCCGGGTTCGCGTCGACTTCGCCGTTCAAAACGGCGCTGGTGGCATCTTTGGCTTCCTGGACGCTCGGTTCATCGAACGGGTTGATGCCAAGCAGGGCGCCGGCGACAGCCGTTGCGATCTCCCAACGCAGGAACTCTGCACCAAGATCAAACGGCGAGTCGATGTTGATCGAGACAACTGGCTGTCCCTGGTCCTGAAGCCCCGGAGCCAGGAGCGGCGAACGTTGCTGCTGAGAGGATAGCTCGACGAATAGCCGGTCCGTTCCGTAGTCAGCCGGATTTCGTGGTGTCTCGCGAACGACCGGCAGGATACCGGTCCCTTCTTTGCCGGTGCTTTCGGCAATGAGTTGTTCCAGCCAATCTCCGAGGGATTGCCAGGCTCCCGGTGCAAACAGAGTGAGCTTGTCACGTCCTTCTTTCTGAGCCGCCGCCAGCACCCCACCGAGCCAGACGCCCGGATGGCTGCCGGAATGGATTGGCAGGAGCGATGCAGCGTTGCGGAGTAGACCGGTGACGTCAACTCCGGAAACTGCGGCCGGGATGAGGCCGAAGAAGGAAAGAGCGGAATATCGTCCGCCGATATCGGGCCGGTTGGTAAAGACGCGCCAGCAGCCTGCTGCACGTGCGTCTACTTCGAGCGCCGAGCCAGGATCGGTAATGACAACGACGTCGGCGGCGTTGCCGTCTCGCGCAGCAAGAAAGTGCTGGAAGAGCGTCCGGGTTTCGATGGTGCCGCCGGACTTGCTGGAGACGATCAACAGCGTCCGGTCATCGCCGGTCTGTCTGGTGATCCGCTCGATCGTTTCCGGATGGGTGCTATCGAGGACGATCAACTCCGGAAAGCCCTCGCGGTGGCCGAAGACGGTCGCCAGAACCTCCGGCGCAAGCGACGATCCGCCCATCCCGAGCAACAGTGCATAGCGATAACCGCGCCGCCGCACTTCGTTGGCGAAGCTGTCGAATAGTCCGGATTCAGCGTGATCGAGCATCTCCGGGACCGTTGGCAGCCAACCGAGGCGCTGGGATATCTTCGCCTGGACGCTTTTGTCGTCTGACCAGATAGAAGGGTCCAGTTTGCCGAGGCGGGTTGCGACCGTGTCTGCATCGAGCCGGCCAAGCGTGTCCTGAACCGGCTCAGCGATTTTTCCCAGCGCGGCAGACTGCTCGCTCTCCAGTTCACTGGCGAAGCGGCTAATCTTTTCTTCCAGCCCGGAAATCAACGAATTGAACGATTTGGCGAAACTCTCGATACCCTGGTCGATCAGCACCTGCTCAACATCCTCGAACCTGACGCCGGCTTCGTCGAGCGCTGCCATGACATCGTGGGCTTCCTCGACCTCCGCTTCCAGCGTCGGCCGCACGGTTCCGTGATCGCCAAACGCTTCGATCGATGCCGGTGCAAGGGTTTGGACAGTGTTCGGGCCGATCAGGGTGTCGACGTAGAGCGTGTCGGAGTAGTCGGGATTCTTGGTGCTGGTGCTCGCCCAGAGTGGTCGTTGGAAACGTGCCCCACGTCCGGCGAGCGCGTCGAACCGGTCGCTGTAGAACATCTCGCGGAAGACCTGGTAGGCCAGCTTTGCGTTGGCGACGGCAACCTCGCCGAGCACCGAACGGGCGAGAATGGCAGCGTCACTCTCCTCGTTGTTGTCGATGACTTCCTGCAGCCGTTTGTCGACTTCAGAATCCACCCGGCTTACGAAGAACGACGCAACAGATGCGACTGAATCAACCGGTTTGCCTTCAGCGGCCCGGCGTTCGAGTGCCGTGATGTAGGCCTCGGCTACCTGTCGGTAGGCGTCCAGCGAGAAAAGCAGGGTGATGTTGATGTTGATGCCCTCATAGAGCATCTGCTCGATTGCTGGCACGCCCTCTTCGGTGCCGGGAATCTTGATCATCAGGTTAGGCCGGTCGACCAGGTTCCAGAGTTTGCGGGCATCCTCGATGGTCTTCTCGGTGTCACGGGCAAGCAGCGGTGACACCTCCAGCGAGACAAAGCCATCGGTCTTGTTCTGGCGATCGTAGACCGGCCGGAGAATGTCACAGGCCATCTGGATATCGCGGACCACCAGCGCCTCGTAGGTCTCGTCGGTGTTGCGACCCTTGGCGACCAGTTCGCGGATCATGTCGTCATAATCATCTGACTTCGAGATGGCGGTATCGAAAATCGTCGGGTTCGAAGTGACACCGACTACACCGCTGTTGTCGATCAGTTCCTGTAGCCCGCCCGAGACAATCAGGTCGCGGCTCAGGTTGTCGTTCCAGACGCTCTGACCATAGTCTTGTAGCCGTTGTAAGGGATTTCTGTCCATCTTGATATTCCTCCCGGTTGGTGTGGTTTCGGCAAGATGAGGGGCCAGCGACACCGGTGCCGGTACGGTGCTGCCTGTTGCTTCAATCCTACCGTTACCTACTGACCTTTGGGATACCTGCGATTTCGGAAACCGCATCCGGATTCTCCAGCGCCGTCAGGTCCCCGGCTGGTTCGCCCAGGTAGGCAGCCCGGATAACGCGACGCATGATCTTGGCATTTCGGGTTCTCGGCAGGTCGGAAACGATATGCGCCCGTTCCGGTTTCAACGGCCGTCCCAGGTGCCGTGCGACGGTATCCAGCACCTCGCCTTCGATATCACCAGTGTCGTCGCTGGTTGGAATGATGAAGACGACAATCGTCTCGCCCTTGACCGGGTGAGGCACGCCGATTGCTGCTGCTTCCCGGACGAGCGGGTGTGAGACTGCGGCGGACTCCACCTCGGCCGGCCCGACCCGTTTGCCGGCGACATTCAAGGTGTCATCCGAACGGCCCAGGATGTACCAGAAGCCGTCCTCGTCGATCGTCGCCCAGTCTCCATGCACCCAGAGACCCGGCAACGTCGACCAGTAACTGTCGAGGTAGCGCTCGTTGTCCTGCCAGAATCCCTGAGTCATGCCAACCCATGGCTTCCGAATGACCAGTTCGCCGACAACGCCTCGCACCGGGTTTCCTTGAGGATCAACGACGTCTGCGGCCATGCCAGGAGTCGGACCGGAAAAGCTGCACGCGCGCTCCGGATGGATCGTTGACGAAATCAGGATTCCGCCTCCGATCTCGGTTCCGCCGGAGTAGTTGACGATCGGGCAACGCATTTTCCCGACGTGTTCAAGTGTCCAGTGCCAGGGTTCCGGGTTCCATGGCTCGCCGGTCGAGCCGATC
The DNA here is from genome assembly GCA_964601285.1 of uncultured Thermomicrobiales bacterium. Lineage (GTDB taxonomy): Bacteria > Chloroflexota > Chloroflexia > Thermomicrobiales > CFX8 > CAYWXR01. Next base: position 9,487 of record CAZRNC010000057.1, read on the forward strand.
GCCCGCAACGTTGGCATGTCATGCTTGTCAGCCCACTCATCACCTTGCGGCATGAGCGCCCTGATAGCGGTCGGTGAGATGCCGATGATGTTGACGCTATGGTCCTCGACCAGCTGCCAGAGCCGGTCCGGCTGAGGGAAGTCGGGTGTGCCTTCGAAGAGCATCACCGATCCGCCGGCGATCAGCGTGCCGGCAATCGCCCAGGGGCCCATCATCCAGCCGAGGTCAGTCAGCCAGAAGAGGGTGTCGTCCTGGTGCAGATCGAAGCAGAACGCGATATCCATTGCCGCCTTGAGCGGGAATCCGGCGTGGGTGTGGACGGCGCCCTTGGGCTTGCCGGTGGTTCCGGATGTGTAGATAAGCATGTAGGGCTCGTCCGCTGCGGTGTCGGCGGCGGTGTACTCGTCGGATGCTGCCGAGGTGATTTCGCTCCAGTTGTAGACGTTGTTGGGAAGGGTCTCCGGGATGGTCCCCAGCCTCGGGACGACGGTGACCGATTGTATTCCGGCAAGTTCGCGCACAGATTCCAGTGCGGTCTCCAGCAGCGGAATCTGTCGTCCGCGGCGCAGGAAGCCATCGGCGGTGATCAGGTGCGTTGCGCCGGCGTCCCGCAGGCGGTTGGCTGCGGCGTCTGCTCCGAACCCGGAGAAGATCGGGACGATGACGGCGCCCATTTTCCCGCATGCGAGCTTGGCGATTGCTGTTTCCGGGATCATCGGCAGGAAGATGCCGACCCGGTCTCCACGCTGGACACCGAGTTGCTCAAGGGCGTTGCAGGTGCGGTTGATTTCGGCGGCAAGTTCACCGAAGGTGAGGTTGCGGGTTTCGCCGTCGTCACCTTCCCAGCGCAAGGCGATGCTCCCGCTGCGGGTTTCGAGGTGCCGGTCGACGGCGCTGGTGACGTAGTTCATCCGGCCGCCAGTGAACCAGTGGGGCCATTCGATCCCGTCGGAAAGGTCCAGAACCGAGGTGTAGGGTTCGGTCCAGAAGATGCCGAGGTGTTTCTCGACCTCGCCCCAGAACCAATCAGGATCATCTACCGACTGTTGAAAGAACTCGTTGTAACTGCCAAAGTCAAAGTTCAAAGCGAACGTGTGCATCCGGCTGCGAGCGAGAGCTTCCGGCCCGGGTCTCCAGTCGACATCGACGTTGACATCCTCGAAGGTTCCCACAGCCCGTGCCTTTCCCCATGTGTTTGCGACATCGTTTTCCATCAGTCTAGACTAGGGACGCCCGCACCTGCATGTAACCGGGCCAGAAAGCGGAAAACGTCAGGAGTTAGCCGATGGCCGTCGTGCCGGATCCGGTGGAGACATATACCTGTTCAAATTGTGGTGCAACAACATCCTTCGATCCGGGCACCAGAACCTTGCGGTGTCCGTTCTGCGGCACCGAGATGGCCGTCCGGGCGACTGCGGCAGCCAAGGACACCATTGAAGCCGACCAGTTTGTACTGCCATTCAAGATTCAGAAACAGGATTCCGAGACGCGCATTCGGGAGTGGCTTGGTAGCTCAATGTGGTCGCCAGGTGATCTGAAGTCACGCTCCGGGTTGGAGCGCGGTCAGGGTATCTATGTGCCATTCTGGCGGTTTGATGCCGATGCCTCGTCGGTCTGGGAAGGGGAAGTCT
>CAZRNC010000058.1:0-11010 GCA_964601285.1 uncultured Thermomicrobiales bacterium
GCCGCAACCATCCCCAGCACCAGCAGATACGGTCCTGTTGCCAGCGGGATCAGCAGATCGCCAACTCCGACAATGACCAGCGCCAGGATCAACGCCCGGCCCAGCCCAACCCAGCGGACCATCCGCTGGGGCAGCAGCGCTCCCACCAGAAAGCCAATATTCCCTGCGGAAAAGACCAGCCCGACCATACCGGCACTCAGGCCGAGTTCATTGACAATGAAGAGCATGATCGCAACTTCGACGATCGCGTTGAAGAACCCGAACGTTGCCGCACAAAGCGCCAGCGGGCGGAGAATCTCGTGCCTGAAGACGAAACCCAGACCGTCGGCAATCTCACGCCAGACTCGCCGGTCACGTCCGGCGTCCTTCTCAGGTTCGGTTGCATGGATTGTTGAGAAGGTAAACGATGAAATCAGCAGCCCAACGACCTGCACCAGAATGGCGATTGGCGCAGTAACAAGCTGAACCAGACCACCGGCCATGCTCGGGCCGGCAATGTCCGCGGCCGAGCGGCTCAACTCCAGCTTGCTGTTGCCATCGACAAGCTGCTCGCGCCCAACCAGCGCCGGCAGGTAGGAACGGTAGGTGACGTTGAATAGCAGGAACAGTGTGCTGTGCAGGAATGTGACGATATAGAGATACTCGATCCGCAGGATATCCAGCATCGCCAGAATAGGGACGGCCACCAGCACCGCTGCCCGGCCCAGGTTTGATGCAATCAGGAGCGGACGCCGCTGCAGGCGGTCCACCCAAACACCGATGAACAGACCCACCAGCAGTGCTGGCAACCCCAACAGCGCCATCAGGATGCCCATCTGACCCGCAGTTGCGTCGAGGATGAGAATGGCGGTCAGTGGAATTGCCAGAAAGGAAATCTGGCTGCTCACCTGGGAGATCGTCTGGGCCAGCCAGAACCGGCGGAAGTCGCGATGATGCCAGAGACCCGAAAAGACTGGACGTCGCATGCGTTCGCCCACCTTTCGGGACATTCATCCTGTGCAATTGCAGAGCGGCAGCGATTGTATCACGGGGTGGATGCGGAGAAAGGCAGCATCGATCTAGTTGCGCCAGCTAGGTAATTCGGGGACTTCTGGAACGGTCGAGTGCATCGCCCACGGCAAACATGATGACCTGGAGCGGAGTGATCGCCCCCGAGGTTTTAAGGTCTCCTTCGGCAAATTGTCCCGCGACGCGGTGCAATTCGACGGCTTCCTTGCCAGAATCCGCTAGTACCTGGCGAACCTGGTCGACTGCATACAGGAGCGCAATGAGCGCCAACTGTTCCGGTGACGGTTCACTCTGGCCCTTCAGCACACTCCGCAACCCTTCCCGGGTCTCCTGCTTGAGTTCCGGTCTGACGGCCGTCCATGTTTGGGATGAGATGATCCCGAATGTTTTGCGCTTGTTGACACGCAGAACACCGTGCTGCACGAGGTGTTCCAGAATCTCTTCATGCAAATCCTGGGCAACCTTCGACAGGTAGTGTCGCGGGTCGCCGGGTTGGAGCGGGGAGATACGCTGCAGACCGGTGTCCAGGATGGGGTCTCCGGTCGACGAGTCGTTCACAACCGTGATCTGCGCATCCCAATAGTTGAGGCCGGCGACCTTGATGCTGATGCGTTGCGAAAGCATCAGATCAGCGAGCACAGCCCCCGCCAACGCCATATTCAGCGGGTACTTTTTGACCTGCAACTTCCCACTGACGTCATCGGTCAGCAGGAGCAGGAGTTCTTCTGCGAGCATGCAGGAATTGTACATGCAATGGCCCGGATTGGTGAAGGAGTGCGGTATGCAAGTGGATCTGGACACACTTCTCCCCGACGGGGATGATGGACATACTGATTGGTGCTGACTGATTGGAGTTCAACGTGACCTGGATAGACGATGTTCCAGAGGACCAGGTGCCGGACGTGCTGGCGGATAGTGTCAGGAACCAGAAGAAGCATTATGGTACGGTGCTGAATTCGACCCGCAAGGTCGCCCACACTCCCCATATTGCGCTGGGACAGGGTGAGATGTCCAAAGCGTTCAGCCGAACCAGACATGTTTCGGCTCGCCACTCCCATTTGCTCAACCTGCGGGTGGCAGGAATTGTCGGCTGTCCTCAATGACAGGATCTGCACGCTGCCGGGAGCAGCGCAGATGGCATCGGTCATGACGTCATCGCCGCCGTGCGCGACGGAGACTGGCGAGCACTTGACGCGCTTGATGTTGCAGACCAACTGGCGCTGGAATATGCCGAGCGGATGACCGCTACCCCTCCCCTGATCGACTCCACCTTCATGGCCAGAATGACAACCCACTTTGATAATCCGACTATCGTCCAGATGGCGGCCATTGTCGCCTGGGAGAACTACCGGGCGCGGATGAATGTTGGGCTGGGCGTTGAGGGGCATAGCTTCTATCAGCCAGGTGGGTCAACGGACTAGCACCGCTGGTGGATCAGGTGTTCAGCGGGGGCGAACCGGCGGGGTCTCGCATGGAAATGACGATGATCTGATTGAGCGCGTCCCGGACCGCTGGCCCAGCGATATCGCCCTCGGCGATAGCGTCTGCCCGGCGGTTCAACTCGCGGTTGCTGATTCCAGTTCCGGAGATGACCTTGTGGGTCTGCTCGAATGCATTCAGCAGCCCGATCAATGCTGCGTCATTTGGGGCAGGATCGTGACCGTTTACCAGAACGTTGTGGAGCCGGTGCCGAATTGTGTTCTTGTGCGTGGTGTCACCGGCCGGCCATGACTCGCGCGGAATCAAGCCAAGCACTTTCTTCCGTTCTGCGCGCAACTTGCCCTGTGTAACCAGGCGCTCGAGTAGCTGGGTGCGAAGCCCGGTGACAATCGTGTAGAGGACATCCTCTGGCGCAGTCGGTCGCTGCCCGGGAATCTGTTGCAGCGCCCGGTCCAGAAGCGGATCGCCCACTGGAGTTGCATTCTGCAGGATGACCATGCCGGGATCAGGTTCGGTATCGGTGGTGAAACGGGTGCGCCCCTCCGCTGTCAACTCAACCAGCACCGCGCTGGCCAGAGCCAGGTCCCGCCGGGATGCATCCAGCAGGAATTTGCCCGAGGCATCATCGGTCAACAGCAACAAGAGATCTTCAGCAAGCATGGCCGGATTCTACAGCAATCTGGAGCAGGCGTGAACTGGTTGCACCGGGTATTTGATCTCGGCAACGGCACGCGGAACTTCGAGCCGGGCAGTGTCGAACTTGACATCCGGCATGCCGGGCCATTAGGATAATCCCGACCATTCTGGTCGGAAATCAACCAGGAAAGAAGTATGTGCTTCCAGCATGAATCAGGTGCGACCTGTTTCGCGCATGCAGCATATGGTATCGAAGGGGTTTACGCAATGGGATTCCCGAACAGAAGCCAGATGAATCTGACGGGTCGCTCGAAGGACCTTGAGCGTCTGGTGTCGTCCAGCATGAGTCGTCGAAAATTGATGGCCGGTACGCTGGGCATCGGACTGGCCGGCCTGTTGGCAGCTTGCGGCGACGATGAGGACGAACTGACGGCGACTTCTGCTCCGGAAGAGCCAACCGAAGAAGCTGAAGACGAGGAAGAAGCCACCGAGCCAACAGCCACCGGAGAAGCTGACGACCCGACAGACACCGGTGTTGGCACCCGGATGGTGGAGACGATGCACGGTCTGGTCGAAGTGCCGGCCGATCCGCAGCGCATCGTTGTGCTGAACTACGACGCAACCGGATCCGAAGTGCTCTCGTTGCTGGAAATCCCGGTGCTGGGTATCGACTCCAACCCGATGGAGATGCGACCGGAGATTCAGCTGATTGGTGAGCTGAACTCGCTGGGAACTGATGAATTGGACATAGAGGCGGTCACTGCGCTCAACCCCGACCTGATTACCGGCATGTTCCGCGCCACCTATGCTGATGCCCTGGATTCGTTGCGCCAGATCGCTCCGGTTGCGCTGCTGGATGGTGATGCCGCGTTGGAGTGGCGCGAGGTGACGCTCGGTCTTGGCGATATCGTGAACCGCGCCGCGGATGCCCAGGCGTTGATCGATGAGACTGAAGAGCTCATCACCGATGTTGCCGGGTCGATCGATACCAGCAAGACCGTCGTTGTCGTCCGGCCAAATGCTGATGGCACCTTCCGCGCCTATACCGAAGCATCATTCCCGGGCCTGATCCTCGCTGAGCTTGGCATCGAGATTCCGGAGTCGTTTCAGGAGGTCGAAAGCACCGAGGGTACTGCCGGCGCACGTGGCTGGAACACCCTTTCCGCCGAGCGCCTCGGTGAGCTGGATGCTGCCGATATGGTCATCTTCTGGGCCTACGGCCTCGAACCTATGCCGTTGATCCAAACCATCCTGGATAACCCGCTCTGGAGCCTGCTCTCGGTCGCAACCGAGGACCGCTACTACATCGGATCGCTCAACTGGTACGGCGCCGGCCCGATCTCGGTGCGCGGTTCGGTCAACGATGTCGCCGCTGCCCTCGGTGAAGATTCCTAAACCCGGCGGCAGGCACGACCACCGATGTGGAGATACTGCGGCCTTCCTTCGGCATCCGGCTGGAGGAAGGCCGCTTTATATGGAACATCGGCAACGGTAACGAACGTCGTCTCGTCGAGCGGATGCAGTGTCGAGCTTGACGTTGTCCGGTACACGGTTTGCAGGCCGAGACTCCCGTCGTTGGCAGTGACGTGATAGGTCATATCGAGGTGGCGATAGGTTCCTGCGTAGCGGTCGAGATTGTCCACTGTATCCACCGGTTCCGGAGCTTCCGGAATGTGCAGGCCAAATAGCTCCCCAATGATTGCGTCGATAATCCGGTGTCCAACCAGCATGCCCATCGGTGCGTTGGTCAGTGAGGTGATGGCGCAGTTACGTTCCGGCAACACCCGGAGCACCGCCGCTGCTCCGCCATTGTGGCCAATCACCGGCTCACTGTTGCTGTAAAGGTGGCGCGCCCAGCCAAGCCCCCAGCCATCACCTTCGTACGCACCACTTGGATTTGACAGGACATGCTGTTCCTGCATCATCGCCGTGCTCTCGTTCGAGAGCAGCCGCTCGCCAGAGTCGGCAACGCCGCCATGCAGGTGCAGCCGGGCAAAGCGCAAGAGATCGGCAGTCGTTGCCCATGGCGTGAAGCCGGCCGGGCCGCCGGAACGCACTTCCGGCCACATCTGTCCCGGAACGAGCGCGCCGTTCGCGTCCGGCACATGGCCGACACCGACGCGGTGGAGAATCGCCTCTTCCGGCAGTGTGCAGAATCCGGTTGTGCCGAGCGGGTCGAGCAGACGCTCGCGGATCACCTGGTCCCAGGTCTGGCCAGTTAGCCGCTCGACCAGGTGACCAGCCAGGATGAAGCCGATGTTGCTATAGGAGAACATCTCACCCGGTTGATGAAGCATCGGCAGGGTTGGCAAGGTGGAGATGCAGCGGGCGACGGCGTCATCGCCCCGGCCGGTATACGGGAAGTAGTCGCCGGTTATGCCGTTGGTGTGTGTCAGCAGATGTCGAACGGTAATCGATGCGGTCGCTTCGGGGTCGCTCAGTTCCAGGTCTGGCAGGTAGGAGCTGACCGTGGCATCCAGATCAACAACGCCCTGCTCGATCATCTGCATGATCAGGGTGGTCGTCCACACTTTGGTGATCGAACCGATCAGCCAGATGGTTTCCGGCGTTGCCTCGATGCCGGCGGTCCGGTTCGCCATCCCTCTGGCGGTGTGATATTCATCGCCATCAAGCCAGATTCCCAAACCAACGCCGGGAATGCCATAGCGCTCCAGCAGCTCGTCCAACCGTCCGGAAACCCAATCCAACCGCTCTGCCAGTGCCATCTATTCATCCCTCTTCTTCATCGTGCCGGATTCAGGCTTTCGCCAACATCCGGGTATTGTCACACGAAGCAGACGCGTGGTGGAGCTTTTATCGGGTTGGTTGACGGGATTCGATGAGGACGGCAATGCCATCAAGGATGCGTTCAAGGCCGAACAGCAGATCGTCCTCTACTTCTTCTTCCGTGTTGTCGAGGATGCCGGCATCAAGAGCGGCGGTGAGCGCCGGGAAGCGCTCGGGGTCAATCAGGGCTGCGAGCGTTGTGCCATAGGCATGCATGCTGACGCCGGAAAGGTCGCTGGAGTCTTGCGCAGCGGCAATCAGATCCACCTCCATCGAGGCATATTGCCAAGCGAAACTGGTCACCAGCAGCAGGGTCTGGAGCTTTTCGAGTTCAGAGAGACCGGTATCGGCCAGCGCTTGCAGGCCGAGCTCCATCCAGCGAACCCGGTTTGGCGTGATGGGCGGGCCGCTTATGGGAATGCGCAAAGCCCAGGGATGCCGGCGGAAGAATGTCAACTGGCCGGTGGCCCAATTGGTCAGGCCGGTGCGCCAGCCGCTGGAGATTGAGACATCCTCGACACCCCCGGCGGCAGTGTCGAGCATCAGCGCCAGGAGTTCATCCTTGGTGGCAACGTAGCGATAGAGCGACATCGTCGAGACGCCCAGTTCGCCGGCGACCCGTGCCATTGAGACGGCTTCGATTCCGCCGGCATCCGCCAGCGCGACCGCCGCGGTGACAATTTGCTCCAGATGCAGCCCCGGTCTGGGGCCACGCCGGGCAGGCTCGCGAACGCCCCAGGCTGCGGCAATGCTCGCTGGCAACTCCGGCGGTTGTCCCTCGTTGTCCACCTTGTCCTCTTTCTGCGTCCAGGTTGGTGTCACCGTTGACACCGGTGCTGTATCTGTGTATAACATACGCTGTAACGTGTACGCCATACGCAGATGTGTGGCGATTGGATACGAGGAGGTATCAGTTTGGCTGGTGAACTTGCGATCGAAGCGGTCGGACTACGGAAATCGTTTGGCAGCGTTCCGGTGCTGAAAGGCGTCGATCTTGCGGTGCCGGCGGGCAGCCTGTTTGCCCTGCTCGGCCCAAACGGTGCCGGCAAAACCACCGCCGTCAGGATTCTGGCGACCCTGCTTGTCCCGGACGGTGGCAGTGCGCATGTGGCAGGGCACGATGTCGTCTCTGGCCGCTCGCTGGTGCGACGAAGCATCAGCCTCACCGGTCAATATGTTGCGCTGGACGAGTTGCAGACCGGCGAAGAGAACCTGCGAATGATGGGTAGCCTCGCCGGTCTCTCCCGAACCGCTGCCCGCCAGCGCGCCGCTGACCTGCTGGAGCAGTTCGGGCTGTCCGATGCCGGCAAACGGCGGGTCAGCACCTACTCCGGCGGCATGCGCCGGCGGCTGGATCTGGCGGCAAGTCTGGTCGGCCACCCATCGGTGATCTTTCTCGACGAGCCAACGACCGGGTTGGACCCGCGCAGCCGGCAGACGATGTGGCAGATCATCCGTCAGCTCGTCCAGAGTGGCGTCACCGTATTCCTGACCACGCAATACCTCGAAGAAGCCGATCAGCTGGCAAGCAGGATTGCTGTACTCGACGATGGCCGGATCATTGCCGAAGGCACGGCTGCCGAGCTTAAGCAGCAGGTTGCCGGGCAACGGCTCGAACTTGAACTTGCTGATCCGGTGGCATTCGACCTGGCAGCGCAGCGGCTTGCCGATCGGCTGGTCCTGCGCGACCGGGAGAGGCTGCTGCTCGGCGTGCCGGTTGATGGCGGCGCTCCCGAAATTCGCCAACTACTGGACAGCGCCGATCCCGCAGGCAACCTGATTACGCGCTTCAACATCCACAGCGCAACGCTGGATGACGTCTTCCTTACATTGACCGGCGATGCAGCCGGTCAGACAGAAGCAGAGGTGATTCATGTCCGTTAGATCGATCAGTGCACGCCCGGCATTCATGGCATCAGCCACGATGGCCGCCCGGAGTTTGCGTATCTCGAGCCGTAACGTCGACGCCATTCTGACGTCCATCTTTCTACCGGTCATGCTGATGCTGATGTTTGTCTACCTCTTTGGCGGCGCAATCGAAACCGGTGGAGATTATGTCACGTATGTCGTGCCAGGTGTGCTGCTGCTTTGCGCCGGGTTTGGCTCATCACTTACGGCAGTGAGCGTCAGTCAGGACATGAGCGCCGGCATCATCGACCGCTTCCGTTCGCTTGATCTCGGCGCGATGCCGATTCTGAGCGGTCATGTCGTCGCCAGCCTGGCGCGCAACCTTCTGTCGACGGCACTGGTGTTCGGTGTAGCGCTGGCGATCGGATTTCGTCCTTCTGCCGGTCCGCTCGAATGGTTCGGCGCGATCGGTATCCTGGCGCTCTTCGTGGTGGCGATCACCTGGTTGTCCGCTGCAATCGGGCTGCTGGCGAAATCTGCCGAGGCTGCCGGCGGCTTCACCTTTGCGATCATGTTCCTGCCCTATCTGAGCAGCGCATTCGTGCCGGTAGAGACGATGCCCGGCTGGTTGCAGGTGTTTGCCCTGCATCAACCGGTGACGCCGATTATCGAGTCGATCCGCGCGCTCCTGCTCGGAACGCCGGTCGGCAACGACGCCTGGTTCGCCATCATCTGGTGTCTGGCGATCCTGGTGGCGGCCGTCGTCCTGGCCCGCCTGTTCTTCCGGATGCGAACCGGTTCCTGACCCGGTACTGCGTGGGTGCTATATTCTTGCCGCGTTCTCACCCATAAGCAGTACCGGGACGCATACGCTTCGATGGCGGCACTATCCGCACCCTGCCGGCACGGGAAGGGTTCGACGCGACTCATCTCAGTGATTAGACTGAAGGTGGTAAGCCAACACACGCGCTGGAGTGTTGAGCCGTGATGACGGTCGCCAGGGTAGCAGAGTATCATCGTCGAATTGGGAGCATTGCCTGATGAGCGAGCGACTTCCTCAAATGACGGCACGACAGGTAGAACGCGCTTTGCGTCGTGACGGGTGGGAGCTTGAGGGGCAAGAAGGTAGCCATCGACAGTTCACTCATCCCGAAAAGCCGGGCAAAGTCACGATCCCATTTCATCACGGTGACCTCGGACGCCGAACAGTACGGTCGATCATGAAGCAAGCACAATTGACGGTCGACGAGTTCAGGAGGTTGTTATGAGCACTGCACACGCGCCGCGTTACAGCGTCTTCGTCCACTACGATCCCGACGAAGACATCTACTATGCGGACATCCCGGCCCTTGAGATCGTCACCGAAGGTAGTAGCGAAGAGCATGCTTTCGAGATGGCGGAAGAGGCGATCTCGCTACGTGTCCGCCTTGCAAGGGAGGCCGGCGAGCCGTTACCGGTTGAGCCGCGGCCGGGCGCGTTCCGGCAGATTGCGGTCTGAGTTACTGGACCGGCTAGTCCGTCTGAATCCGCGCAAATGCCTTAACCAGCGTCTCCTGCTCGAGGTTGGTAAGCCGGCCGGTAAGGAGTTCGTGGATGCAGCTGGAGTGGATCGGGATGGCACGCTGGAGGGCGTCGCGGCCCTTGGCGGTCAGTTCGATCAGGACGGCCCGGCGGTCGGATGCCAGCTCGCAGCGCGTCACCAGGTCCTGCTGTTCCAGCCGCATAATCAGACGGCTCAGGGCCGGCTGGCTGAGCGGCACCACATCGGCCAGATCGCCCAGCCGAACGGGTTCAGGCGCAACTGTCTGGAGATGAACCAACGTCTCGAAGTCGTTGATGGTCAGTCCGCACTCCCTGGCAAGCGCCTCAGTCAGCGCCTCGTTGATCAGCGCATGGGCCTGTCGCAGGGCAACCCAGGCCCGGGCGCATTCGTAATTGTTGTGCCCATGCTCAGCCATGGTGGAACGCTCCCCTACTGATGTGGCCAGTCCGTCCATTGCAGCAATGTTGGGGAGATCTCGATCTCCTCATACTCCAGATGTGCCAGTAAGTGTTCTGCAAGAGCCTCGAGCGCGTCCACCAGCTGTTGCCGCGCTTCGGCAGTGTCGTTTCGGCCGAGCCCTTTGGCGACGGCCTCGATCACATCCAGATAGTCAGAGACCAACCGGTGGTCGGCTTCCAGCCTGTCGACAACCGGATTGAGCGCCGGGTTGGTACGTCGCAGTTCAGGGAACAGAGCGACATCCTCTATGTGGTGGTGCAGGTGGACGAATCGGCAGTAGTACAGGCAATTCACACGCAGTCGCCAGAGCGGGCTGTTCGTCTGCAGCCGGGTGATTTCGGCCTCAACTTCGGCGGCAGGAGCGCCGTTCTGCACACTGGCGCTCAGCTCTCGGATGACGGCCAGGTCATGCCGGATCTTGTCGTGCACCCAGAGCAATTCGTTTACCAGGGCTTGCCCTGGTGATGCCGGGTCGGTTTCATGTGTGATGGTCAATGGTCATTCCAATCTTGACAAATGCATGCGCATACATATATCATCCTGCACAACGATACGCAAGCGACATGAGGATATTTCGTCAAGAAGGAGCGCCCCGGAATGCCAGACTATGGCCACGATATCGAGTTCGGATACTTTCTCTTGCCAAATCATGGCGACCCGGCGGGTACACTCTCCCTCGCCCGGGATCTGGACCAGCTTGGTTACGACCTGATCGGCATTCAGGATCATCCCTACCACCGCGACCACTTCGACACGATCTCCCTGATTGCCACGATCCTGGCGCAGACGGAACAGGTTCGCCTCTTCCCGGACGTCGCCAACCTGGCGCTGCGTCCGCCATCTGTGCTGGCCAAGACAGCGGCCACCCTCGACCAGCTGAGCGGCGGACGGTTCGAGCTCGGCCTCGGTTCCGGCGGATTCTGGGATGCCATCCACGCATTCGGTGGACCACGCCGGACGCCGGGCGAGGCCGTCGAATCGCTCACTGAGGCGATCGAGGTCATCCGGGCGCTTTGGAGCGACCAGCGCGGTGTGCGTTTTGAAGGTAAACACTACCAGCTTTCAGGTGCACAGCCTGGCCCGTTGCCCGCTCACGACATCGGCATCTGGCTGGGAGTGATTGGACCGCGCATGCTCCGGCTCACCGGCCGTGCCGGCGATGGCTGGGTTCCCTCGATGGCCTATATTCCGCCAGTAAAGACACGCGAAAGCCATGCCATCATCGACGCAGCGGCCACTGCTGCCGGCCGCGATCCTTCGGCAGTGACTCGTGTCTACAACATCGGTGG
>CAZRNC010000059.1:0-5895 GCA_964601285.1 uncultured Thermomicrobiales bacterium
GATGTCACCTACGTCTTCGATGAGCCAACTATCGGGCTGCATCCGCACGACATTGAACGGATGAACAACACCCTGCTCATGCTGCGAGACAAGGGCAACACAGTGCTGGTCGTCGAGCACAAGCCGGAGACGATCGAGATTGCCGATCATATTGTTGATATCGGTCCTGGCGCCGGTTCGGCCGGCGGGACAATCTGCTTCGAGGGCACAGTCGAGGAATTGCGTAGCAGCGGCACGATCACCGGCAACCATCTCGACGACCGGGCAACACTCAAGGACACGGTTCGCAAAGCGAATGGCAAGCTCGAGATTCGCGGCGCAAACACCCATAATCTCCAGAATGTCGATGTCGATATCCCGCTCGGCGTGCTTACGGTCATCACCGGCGTGGCTGGCTCCGGGAAGTCATCGCTAATTCACGGTTCACTCTCGAAGGGACGCATCGCCGAGGAAGCCGGCGTCGTCATCATCGACCAGGGTGCAATTCGTGGTTCAAGACGCAGCAATCCCGCCACCTATACCGGACTGCTCGAACCGATCCGCAAAGCGTTCGCCAAAGAGAACGGCGTCAAGCCTGCCTTGTTCAGTGCCAATTCGGAAGGTGCCTGCCCAACCTGCAACGGCGCCGGTGTCATCTACACCGACCTGGCGATGATGGCTGGTGTCGCGACTACCTGTGAAGATTGCGAAGGCAAACGATTCGACTCCTCGGTGCTTGAGTACAAGTTCGGAGGCAAGGACATCAGCGAAGTGCTGACGATGCCGGTCGTCGAGGCGCTGGCATTCTTCAGTGACGGCGACGCAAAGACGCCGGCCGCCGCGAAGATCCTTGAGCGATTGAATGATGTTGGTCTCGGCTACATCGCACTGGGACAACCATTGACCACACTCTCCGGTGGCGAGCGCCAACGGCTCAAACTGGCGACCCACATGGGGCAGAAGGGCGGAGTGTTCGTTCTTGATGAGCCAACGACCGGACTGCATCTGGCCGACGTCGAGCAGCTACTTGGATTGCTCGACCGGCTAGTCGATTCCGGCAAGTCGGTCATTGTCATCGAACATCACCAGGCAGTGATGGCGCATGGCGACTGGATCATCGACCTTGGGCCAGGTGCGGGTCATGATGGCGGACGTGTCGTCTTCGAAGGCATCCCGTCCGACCTCGTCGCCGGCCGTTCGACGCTCACCGGCCAGCACCTTGCGGCATATATTGGAGCGTAATCTCGTAACAGCCTATGACAAACCGGAAACTCTTATTGTTTTCTAATCTGATGCCAATCAAACGTTCATCTTGGCAGGGTATCGTAGATACATGAGCCGGAAACCTCCTCCTCCATGGCTCGCCTCCGGTCAGCTCCTGATCTGACCGGTGAACCGGACGATGGGAATGCACACCACCCATCGTCCGGTTCTGCTTTTGGCAGATGTTCTAGACCGTCGACCGTTCCAGCGCCTGTTCGAAGTCGGCAAGAATGTCCTCGACGTTTTCGCAACCGACCGATACCCGCACCAGTTCATCCCGGTGAGGCCAAACCAGCGTGTTGACGTCGCCAAGACTGACGGCGTGATCACAGAGTTGCAACGCGTCAGCGAAGCGGCCGGCAGCTTCATCACCGCCACGTAGCCGGAACGAGAGCATCCCGCCGAAGCCACCATCCATCAGCCGCGCTGCGACCTCATGCCCGGCATGACCCGGCAGACCGGCATAGTTCACCTGCACGACATCCGGCTGGCGTTCCAGGAAGGTCGCTACTTCCAGCGCATTGCGACAGTGGCGCTCCATCCGCATATCAAGCGTCTTGATGCCACGCAACAGCAGCCACGAGTTAAACGGACTGATCGGCGAACCAAGCACCTGAATCTGGCGGTTAACCGGCATCACCAGCTCGCGGTCGCCGGCGATCACCCCGGCAAGTGCATCGCCGTGTCCGCAGAGATATTTCGTGGCAGAGTGCAGCACCAGATGAGCGCCATGCTCCAGCGGACGCATCAGCCACGGGCCAACGAAGGTGTTATCGACCACCAGCAGCACCCCGGCTTCGCGGGCGATCTCGCCCAATGCGGCGATGTCGGCGACCTTGATTGTCGGGTTCGAGAGGAACTCGGTATAGATCATCTTCGTTTCCGGACGGATCGCCGCTTTCACCGCATCCAGATCGGAGATATCCACCTGCGAAACGCCAACACCAAATGCCGGAGCTTCCTCTTCCAGAAAGATCGTTGCCCAGTGATAGACGTCGTCCGACGCGACAATGTGGTCGCCTGTGTGGACATAAGCGTTGAAGACACCGGCGATGACCGCCATGCCAGACGCACCGGCGACGGCAGCCTCGGCACCTTCCAGCGCCGCTACCTTTTTCTCGAACGCGGCAGTCGTCGGGTTGCCACCACGGGTGTAGAAGTAGCCCTCCTGCTCGCCGGCCATGATGGCGGCCTTCTCTTCCAGCGAATGGAAGCTGTAGGTCGATGTCTGATAAATCGGAGTATTGTGCGCGCCGGTGGTTGGGTCAGTCCCTTCACCAGCATGAATAGCCCTTGTCGAAAATCCCATTTCTCGCACGTCGCCAGCCATTAGTCTGCCTCTCTGTTATTGCAAATCACTAAGACAAGATCTGTGAGCCATTGTGGCATACCGCACGGGGATATCCGGCGCAAAGTGGCCCCGGCGGATTTTGACAAAGTGGCGCTGGTGAGAGGTCCAGCCGCCGGGTATCGTTACCCGGAGTTACTATGGATGGAAGGAGCACACATGGCTGAGGAATATCCGATTGGCGAGTTGCTGTCAGACGAGGAGCTGGCGCTGACACGGAGCCTGCCGGTCAAGCCTGCGCCGGTGACGCTGGAAGGTCGCTTTGTCAAACTGGTGCCACTCGATCCCGAGCGGGATGCAGCACCATTGCTGGCGGTCGGAAACGGCGAACCGGCCACACTCGGTGACCGGTCAATCGATGCCTACGACTCCGACAAGCTGATCTGGGCCTACCTGGGATATGGACCGTTTGCACCGGACGATGTCGAAGGCATGCGCGCCGCATTGCAGGCGCTCACCGATATCCCGGATGCCCTGCCGATGTGCGCCATCCACCAGGCAACCGGGCAAGCAATCGGTACTGCTTCATTCATGAGCAACTCGCCGGCAAACCTCAAGATCGAACTGGGCAATATCTGGTACAGCCCGCTGGTGCAAGGTACTGCCATCAACACCGAATCGACCTACCTGATGGCCCGCCACTGCTTCGAACTCGGCTATCGCCGGCTGGAGTGGAAGTGCAACGCTCATAACCAGCGTTCCCGCCGCACCGCCGAGCGGATGGGGTTCGTCTTTGAAGGCGTTCAAGACGCACACTACATAATCAAGGGCCGTAACCGCGACACCGCATGGTTCCGGATTCTTGCCAACGAATGGCCGGAGAAGGCAGCAAAACTGGAAGCGATGCTCGCCGGCTGGGAGTAGGCTCAGCTGGCACCAGACGGCAGATCAATCGTGAACTTCCAACTGCCGTCCGGTTGCCGGCGAACAACCTCGATACTGCGGCCATGTTGCTCCATCGACTCGTCCGTTTCCGGATCGATGCCAGTGAACGTCCACCGGGCACGCAGCACTGCCAGGTCGCCATTCTCAAGAACGTCGACCTCATGGATCGTGAGCGTCGGGTTCAGCGCAACCAGCCGGGTGAGCGTGTCCCGGATTTCATCATGTCCCCGCCGTGGCGGTTCAGCACCACCCTGGTAGACGGCGTCCGGCTCATACATCGCCAGCGCCCCCTCAACATCGCCGGCACTCAGCGCCGCAGCGAAGATGCGATCCACATCGGCTGGTGTCCTTGCAGTCATGTAACCCCTCTCCCTTTGTTGATTCGATAGCCAAAGAAGACCAATCCAAGCCCGTCATCCCGTGGCCATCTTGGATGACAATCAAAGAGGTTCGGGGTGACCAAGAGATCTGGAAGGATAGAGAAGGATTATTGATCCTGTTTGCCGCACTTGCAAGTTCAACCTATTCATTGCACTCACAACATCAAATAGCTGGATAGTCACTGGAGTGATCCTCTTCAGGATCAATCCCGCCGCCACGGACAGTCGCACCAAGGACCAGGCCGGCGCTGACCAGCACCATGTTCTTGATAATGTACTGTCCCTCTACGGTGGGCGAGTAGGGGATATGCTGCCAGGTAACATCCGGCAAAATGAACAGCGGCAGGACCGTTCCGGGGATCTGGAGAAACAGCAGCAACAGGGTCAGACGCATCGCCTTGCCAAAAATCAGCCCCAGGCCAATCAGCATCTCCCAGACGGCCAGCACCGGAAAGAACAGGTCAGGGTCAATGAAGAAGATCGTCGCCTTGACCAGATCCTCGGCCGGACTCAACCCGGGAAACAGTTTCAGCGCACCAAACCAGAAGAAAATCACCCCGAGCGACACCCGCAGAATCGGAATCGAATAGTCCGCCAGCCAGCGCGTTACCCGGCGATCCAGCGGTTCGATCAGTGGATTCAGTTGCTCTTCCTCCGCCTGCCGGGACATGACTCACTCCTCGGACTGCTGCATTGAGGACAACAGTTTCAAGGATACGCCGGCAGCGAGACCTACTCAGAGGGGAGAGGAACTGCCGCCAGCACTGTGTCGGTGTCCACCACGGTTACAAACTCTTCGTGGATGCTGGCAAGCGCGACGGCGTGGATCAGGTCGCCATCAAAGTACGTGCCGTCGGGACCCCATCGTTCGTGGGTGGCCGTGGCATCGGAAACGACGTAGGTTTCGAAGCCAAGATTGTTGGCCATCCGGGCGCAGGTCTCGACGCAGTGGTTGAGGACCAGGCCGGACATAACAAGCGTAGTGATACCGGCATCACGCAATTGCTGCTCGAGGTCGGTTCCGATAAACGCCGAGTTGACATGCTTGATGATGAGCGGCTCACCCGGCTCTGGCACAGCCACCGGCATGAGTGCGTTACCCGGCTTGGATGGATGGAACGCGGACTCTGGATCGAGCGAGTCGTTCTTGACATGGTAGATCGGCAGTTCGGCCTTCCGCCAGGCAGCGAGTAGCCGGCCGATGTTCTCCTCAGCTTGCGGGTTGTTGCGCTTACCGTTCGATGGCCGGTTGATGGCAATCTGGACATCAATTACCAGCAGGGCGGTGTTCGGGGCAATCTGCATGTTGGGGCGCTCCTTTCCGGTTACACTGGGAGCGAATGGTAACAGTCACCCGGGGGACAACACTGGTGCAGAATGCCCATAGCGCCAGTACAAAGCCAATCGGGAGGCGTTGCCGCAAGGAGACATAACATGGCAAGCAATTCGAACACCCCGGAAACGATCCTGACCACCCTCGCCGAAACACCCGGCCAGATCCGGGCACTCACCAATGGAGTAGCGCCCGAGGTGCTACATACACCGCCTGCTGATGGTGAGTGGTCGGTCAACGATGTCGTCGCGCATCTTCGGGCGGCAGCAGACGTCTGGGAAGATGGCATCTCGCGGATGCTGACCGAAGACCATCCAACCATCCGCGCCGGCAATCCGGCTGCACGGTTGGAAAGCACCAACTATGCGGAGCTTCCGTTCAACGAATCGTTCGAGGCGTTTTCCGAGCAGCGCTCGCGATTGCTCGACATTCTCGGCTCGCTGCCGGAAGACGGTTGGTCCCGATCGGCTGACATTGTCGGCGCCGGCGGAACCCGCGTCCAGACCGTCCAGGCATACGCCCGGCGCATCGCGTCTCACGAACCGCTCCACATCGAACAGATCGAGGCCGCGATCAAGGCGGTGCAGGGCTAGCCGTCGCCCTGAATGTGGTTTGCGGATAAGTCACCTTGTACGCAATACCGTTTTAACGGCCACATAGACATAACGGGCCGGAGGAGTACTCCTCCGGCCCGTTATGTCTATGTG
>CAZRNC010000059.1:5905-10911 GCA_964601285.1 uncultured Thermomicrobiales bacterium
CTGCCGGCATGGCCGGCATGAACGTTGCCGGACGGCGGGTCATCTCGCCGAGGCAGTAGTCGGCAACACCAACCGTGCGAACCATCTGACCGATGGGTTGCGATGATTCGTTGGCAACGAGCCAAGCCGGCACGTCGGCCCGGTGCGCGAAGATCAGACCATCGATGGTGTGCACCGGCAAGCGAACCTGGCCAACCGGACCATCCAGGACCAACTCGGCATGCAGCAGGTCATCGTCGCCAGCGTGCAGCTCAATGGCATGTATCCGGGAACCAAGCGATCCCGTGAGTTTCCAGGCGAACTCCATGAAGCGCGTATAGCCGGCCGATGTGCCGCCATCGACAAGTGTCAACGCTTGCAGTTCCTCGTCATGCAACGGGATCATCACGAAGTCCTGGTGATGGCCGACCTTCAACGCAAGCAACGGACTGCCGTCTTCAGCCCAATCAACGCTATGACAGATCAGGGATTCCATATTTTGGCCTCCGCCTAGACGCGGCTGGCCGCTACGAAATGGCCCGGCGTTACTTCGACCAGCTGCGAGTCTTTCTCGCTATAGTCGAACTGCGGGTCCATAATCCGGCGTGATCGGCGCTGTTCGATATCAGGGTCCGGAATCGGCACGGCAGATAGCAGCACCTGGGTGTATGGATGCAGAGGATCACGGTAGAGCGTCTCTGTGTCCGCCATCTCGACAATCCGCCCCTTGTACATCACTGCTACCCGCTGGCAGAGATGTCGGATCATACTCAGGTCGTGGGCGATAAACAGATATGTCAAGTTGAACATCTCCTGCATATCCTGCAAGAGATTGATAATCTGCGCCTGAATCGACACGTCGAGTGCCGAGATGGGTTCATCGCAAACAACAAAGCGCGGCTCAACGGCCAGGGCGCGGGCAATGCCAATCCGCTGGCGCTGTCCGCCGCTGAACTCGTGCGGATAGCGGTTTGCCAGGACAGGATTGATCCCGACCAGCTCCAGCAGATCCTCGCAGCGTTCCCGGAGTTCGGCCCGCCCCTGCCGCAGGTTGTGAATCTGCAGCGGTTCGGTCACAATCGAACCAACGGTCATCCGCGGGTTCAGCGAGGCATACGGGTCCTGGAAGATCATCTGCAATTCGCGGCGACGGCGACGCATTTCGCCTTCATTGAGCTTGGTGAGATCCTCGTCATCGAAGACCACCTCACCGGAGGTCGCTTTGTGCAGTTGCAGCAGCGTGCGTCCGGTCGTGCTCTTGCCGCTGCCAGACTCACCGACCAACCCCAGGGTTTCACCGGGATAGATGTCGAACGTCAGGTCATCGACAGCACGGACCGCACCGACCTCACGCTGGAAGATGATTCCCTGGGTGATCGGAAAGTGCTTGACCAAATTGCGAACCCGCATCAGCGGGGCCCGTTCTTCATCCTCTTGCCCGGCAACAGGGTGATCTGTAGCAGTAGTTGTCATTCGGCAGATTCGCCTTTCTGCTCCTTCGCAGCACGCACTGTTCGCAGGTCGTACCAGGCAGCCACCAGATGATCCGGGTGGCCATCCTCGACCGGGCGCAGAATCGGGCGCTCTTCCCAGCAGCGGTCAGTTGCAAATGGATTTCGTGGCGCAAAGGGGTCGCCGGGCGGCAGGTTCGTCATGTCAGGCGGCATGCCGCTGATCTGGGTCAGCCGGCCACTACGGGTCATATCTGGTCGTGGTAGCGATTCAAGCAGCCCGTAGGTGTAGGCACTGCGGGTGTCCTTGAAGATACTGCGCACCGGGCCGCGCTCGACGATCGTGCCGGCATACATGACATTCACCGTCTCGGCCAGGCCGGCAACCACGCCAAGATCGTGAGTGATCCAGATAATCGCCATGCCAAACTCTTCGCGCAAACTGCGGACCAACTCGATGATCTGCGCCTGAATAGTTACGTCCAGGGCCGTCGTCGGCTCGTCAGCGATCAGCAGTTTCGGGTTGCAGGAGAGCGCCATAGCGATCATCACCCGCTGGCGCATCCCGCCGGAGAACTGATGCGGAAAATCGCGCAGCCGGCGACGGGCGTCGACGATCCCAACCAGATCAAGCAGTTCTGCTGCCCGGTCGTCTGCCTTCGCCTGGGTCAGCCCCAGATGGAGCTTCATGCCCTCGGTCATCTGGGTGCCGATTGAGAGAACCGGGTTGAGCGAGGTCATCGGGTCCTGGAAGATGAAGCCGATCTCCCGGCCACGAACACTGCGAATCTCGCGTTCGCTCATCGTCAGCAGGTCTTCGCCCTGGAACCGGGCCGCACCGGCTTCGATTCTGCCTGGCGGCCTGGGTATCAGTTGCAGCATCGACAAGGCGTGGACGCTCTTGCCAGAACCGCTCTCACCGACGATCCCGAGCGTCTCGCCTTCGCGCAATGTATAGGACACGTTGTTGACCGCCTGGACAATTCCATCCTGGGTATCGAACCGGACGGTCAGGTTTTCCACCTGTAACAGTTCGTCCATACGCCCCTTCTATCTATCTGCCCCCGGTTCTTGGCAAGCCGTCCCCGGGGGATTGCCACCAGGCAAACCCAATCGAACTCAGGGTTCGGAATCTAATTCCGACTTACTTAGTAGGGATTATCCTGGCGCAGATTCCCCTTGTCAAGTCCAACATGGAAATTGCATCGTTGAACTCTTCCCAAAACGGGCCGATGGTGTATTGCCGGAGAGGAACATCGATGGACCTGCTGGACCGGATGCTGGAGCACGATCGATGGATAACGGCCAGGCTGCTGGGTGCCTGCCTTGACCTATCGGACGAACAGCTAGACCAGACCTTCGACATCGGTCGAAGGTCGATCCGGGAAACCTTCGAGCACATGATCATCGACGCGTTGGAATACTGGACTGCCTGTGTCAGCGGCATGCCATTCGATCGTGAACGTGACGGAACCAGCCCGATCGCCGCGCTGATCGAACGACACGAACGGTCATATGAGGCGTTTGAACATCTGGCTCGCCAGATGCGCGACGAGAAGCGGCTGAACGACCGGTTGATCGACCGCTACGGAATCGCCCATGAGATCGGTGCAACAATCATCCAGGTGCCGTTGCACAACCACCAGCACCGTAGCGAGATTCTGCACATGCTGAAGCGCCTGGGAGCAACCAATCTCCCGGAAGGCGACCCCCAGGAGTGGGAACACTCCTGCCGACGATACGATGATTCGACCTGAAGGAGGTATCGAATGGACCTGCTTGACCGCATGCTGGGACACGACCGCTGGACGACCTCGCGACTACTGGAGATGAGCCGCGGGTTATCTGACGAACAACTTGACCAGCGATTCGATATCGGCCTCGAAACGGTGCGGACGACGCTGGAGCACATGATCGCCAACGTTGAATTCTGGACTCGCCTGATGGTCGGCGAACCGCTCGATCAGGATCGCAGCGACAAATCCATCCCGGCGCTGGTCGCACGGCACAAAACGGCGTACGACCACTTTGCCAGCGTCGCACGCCGCATGCAGGATGACGGGCGGCTAACCGAGCGGTTCATCGACGAGTATGAGGTAAGCCAGGAAATCGGCACGACAATCATCCACGTCGTCGTCCATAACCACCAGCATCGCAGCGAAGTGCTGCACATGCTGAAACGGCTCGGGATTGAGAATCTGCCCGACGGCGATCCGCAGGAGTGGGAACAGCTTAGCCAAGCTGCTCGTTGAAGAACGCCAAGGTGCGCTCCCAAACCAGCTCTGCCGCTTCCGGGTTGTAGGCTTCCGGCCGGTCGGGTTCAAAGAACCAGTGACCAGTGCCGGGGTAACTGTAGAACGTCACTTCAAGACCAGCGTCTCGTATCAGTTGCTCATAGGCGGAAACTGATTCCGGCGGTTCGAAATCGTCGGCTTCGGCAAAGTGTCCCTGATAGGCGGCCTTTGCCTGGCTGAAATCGGTGTCGCCGGTTCCGTAGACTGGAACCGCTGCCCTTATGTCATCTGGCCGGATCTGGGAAAGATGGAGCGCCCAGTACGCGCCCAGCGAAAACCCGATGACGCCGATGGTCGCGGACGAACCACGCAAATAATCGACTGCGGCCAACGCGAGCGCCTCTGCTTTCGCGTTTTGCGCCCGGTGCCGTTCAGCAAGCTGCTCAGCGCCGGCAATGGTGTCTGCAATTGCTCCATCCAGATACAGGTCGGGCGCGAGGGCAACAAATCCCTCTGCTGCCAACCGGTCGCAGACGCCAGTCATCACCGGGTTCAACCCCCACCAGGCATGCAGCACCAATACACCCGGACCATTGCCACTCTCCGGCATTGCCAGATATCCCCGGCCCTCACTGTCACCGAGCTGTAACCACTCACCCATTGCCGACTCCTTTCAATGTACCGAACGTTTGTTCTAGTGTATCGCGATAGATATCACCTGTCGAATTGCGGGACTTTCAGTCGACTATCAAACAGGTACGACCGTTTTGAGAAAGGAGTTGCCCTTATGTCCAGTCAGGTCGAAGAATTTGCCAACCAGTTCGAGGTCGCCAACGACGAGATGATCGCAATCATCGAACGTTGCAGCGAGGAAGATCTCCGCAAGCTAAGTCTTGCCGAAGGATGGACGATCGCTGCGGTCGCCCACCACGTGGCAATCGTCTATCCCGGATTCGTCAACACCGTTGAAGGCTACGCACGTGGGGAAAGCTTCAACCCCACGACGACCATGGCAGAACTGGATGAAGTGAACGCCGTCCACGCGCGGGACTATGCGGATGTTCCACGAGAAGACGTCCTTGCGCTGCTCCGATCGGGTGGAGCGAAGGTCGCAGAGGCAGTACGGACGGTTCCTGAGGCAAACCTGCCTGCCTCCGCTGGTGTCTATGGCCCCAACACATTCACCGTTGAGCAGGCCCTCAGAAACATCATTGTCGGCCACACAGCCGTCCATCTCGCCAGCATCCAAGAAACGCTGGGCGGTGTTTAACCTGTCATCCTGAGCGAAGTCTGACTAGCGTATCGTGTCATGCTGTTTCGCAACCCTGTAAGGGCGCATCGC
>CAZRNC010000060.1:0-186 GCA_964601285.1 uncultured Thermomicrobiales bacterium
ACCGCTTCCGCGACATCAAGCCGTCCGACCTTATCGACATGTTTGGCTACAGCGGCTTCCGGCAGTTTGCCCGAGACAACTGGCGCACTGGCAAAGACGAGATGGTTCGCGACCTCAGCAAGAAGCAGTTCCTGGAGACGCTCCAGCGCTACATCCCCGAATTGACAATGGCCGACCTGCTACCTG
>CAZRNC010000060.1:196-10877 GCA_964601285.1 uncultured Thermomicrobiales bacterium
GACCCGCGGTTTCCGTTTCTTGGTGTGCATTTCACCCCGCGGATGAACGGTGATATCTGGCTTGGGCCGAACGCGGTGTTGGCATTCTCGCGCGAGGGTTACCGCTTCCGCGACATCAAGCCGTCCGACCTTATCGACATGTTTGGCTACAGCGGTTTCCGGCAGTTTGCTCGTGACAACTGGCGCACCGGCAAAGACGAGATGGTTCGCGACCTCAGCAAAAAACAGTTCCTGGAGACGCTCCAGCGCTACATCCCCGAGCTGACAATGGCCGACCTGCTACCTGGCCCCTCCGGTGTCCGCGCCCAGGCACTGACCGAGGATGGCAAGCTGGTCGACGATTTCGTCTTCGACCGAGGCGAAGGCGTCCTCCACGTCCGCAACGCCCCCTCGCCGGCGGCGACATCCTCGCTCCAGGTTGGCTCGATGATCGTCGATGAACTGGAACCGATGCTGGGATAATGCCCGGTGTCCATCGTTAACTCGTTCGGGTTTTGGCTTACACACGTTTGCTTATTCGTCATCCCGAGCGAAGTCGAGGGACCTCGCGGGTCGGATCTTTCGATGAGACGTCAAGTTTCGTGGCTCGAGGTCCCTCGGCTTCGCTCGGGATGACAATCCAGGCGCCGTTGTGTAATGCAATTTCCGGTGGACGTATCACGCGGACGCATTGCAATGCGCCCCTGACGGGATTGATCTGGTCCAAACCCGCGTACCTGTTACACTCTCCCGCGGCACAGGCGCGGGATGCAAAGCATGAGCACACACTCAGCATCGAAGCGCCTGTCGCTCGCTGGCCGGGGCTAATTCTCCGGGAAGGCTTCCCGATCTGCCTCGGGCGGCTCCTCGCTAAAGTTGTTCCCACTGTCCGGCAGGTTGTCGCCATAGAGTGTGGCGTCTGCTGTCTCATAGATGCCCATTGCCGCCCAGGTGAACGGGCCGGTCAGCAGCGGTAGCTGCGAACGCGGGATCTCGATGTTGATCTCGTCGTCGTCGTGGTCAACCTCAATGTTGAGTTCCTGCCCCTCGTCTTCAGGGTTACCCTCGGTCATCAGCTTGAGGTGAACGGTCCAGTCGTTGTCTTCGAGTGTCACGGTGATGCGATAGGTCTCAACATTGTCGATCCAGATCAGCAACACCCAGCGGGCGCTGACGCCGGCGGGCAGGTTGTCTGGCAGGTTCTGGTCGACTTCCCACTCGATCTCCAGGTCGTTGTTGTCCAGGTCAAGGTCGATGGCAACCAGATCGACAATGCCGGTTTCCGAGCCTCCCGGTTGTCCTGTCGTTGTCTGAACATCACCAGATGGATCGGTTACCCGCATGTCGCCGGTAACCGGCGGAGCAGGTGTGCTGGTTGCTTCCGGCGGTGCAGTTGCTGTTGGTGATGGCTGCGGGGTAGCGGTGGCTGTTGCCGTCGGTTCCGGCGTTTCGGTTGCGGTCGGCTCCGGCTCTGGCGTTGCCGTCGGCTCTTCGGTGGCCGTTGGTTCCGGCTCCGGGGTCGCCGTTGGTTCCTCGGTGGCCGTCGGTTCCGGTTCGGTCGTCGGCTCTTCGGTTGCGGTTGGCTCCAGTGTCGAGGTGATCTCGACGATCACTGGCGTAAACGTCGCGGTCGGCTCAATTGCCAGATCACCATTGTCATCGCCATCTTGCGAACGAATGATCAGCGTGATCAGGATGGCAATCATCAGGGCGACAGCAACGCCGGCCAGGGCAATCGCTGCCTTCTGCTGCCCGGACATTGCATCCCAGCGTTCGCCGGCGGTTTGGGGCGGTTGTTGGTCCGGTGGTGGTTGGTATCCAGGTGGTTCCTGCATGGCGTGTTTCCCCTTGACTTTTCGCTCAAAGTTTCATCGTTGGTGAACTTGCCTTCAAGTTTCGCCAACTGGACGGCCAGATGCAACAAGCTGGCGAGATTGGTCGGGTTCGCTGCCTGCAGCGTGTCCTGGACGGTCACGCGCAGACCCCGGCCAATCCAGATACAGATGTATAAGCCCAATACCTCTCGAAAGAGTACTGAACACAATTCCAATCACAATACTTCAGAACACAATCATGTTGACACCGGTTTGCGATCGTGTTAGAGTCCGCAGATGAAACTGACGCAGACACTCGACAGCATAGATATCCCGGAGACACAGACGGCAGGCGCCCGCCTCGCCGTTATCTGGCGATATGCTGCCCCCTTCTGCATCCATAGCCGCCTTCAGCAAACCACAGCCTGTATCACTCCTCATTCCTAAGCCCGTTCAGGGTTTTTCAGGTTTGAGGTTTTTCATTGTTTCTGAATCAGATCAGGATTGTTGTTGTCCATTGTGACAACTGATTCTGCATAGCATGGAGACGAATTGCTATGTCTCTGTTTGAACGTGCATTCCTTCCGGAACTACAAGAGGACAATGAAGATAGATGGCTATCAGAACACAACGCCGGGAACCGGGCGTTCATCCCGACGCTTTTGAGCAACTTTCGGCATTTCCGCTTCTTAACGCGCTGTTTGGCCGACGAGCACGTCGCTTTGGCGTTGGCATGGAAATTCCCGATGGGCCGCTTGCCTACAGGTCCCGTCAGGAACCGCTGACACTCAGTGAAGCCGAGCGGACAATTCTCATCCTGGCCGGCGCCGGGGTGAATGGCTGGAACTTCGGGATTCCGCATACGCCGTCAGGATCGCCGGAGCTTGGCTGCAACTATCCTGCCCGGCTCACCGGCAGAACCTATCCGAGCGGCGCCGGAATCAACACATCGGAGATGCTGATCACCGATGACTCCGGCTCCTACATCACCAAGTTTCGCGATCTGGACCCGGCCGGCATCCAGGCGTATGGTGAGGTCCAGGGCCTGGATGAACTGCTGGAGCTTACCTCCCGGCATGTGGTGCGTCTCTCGGATTCGCGTGTCGACTTGCCGCGCACACCGGAACACATCAGCGGGCACAATCTCTGGGTAGCCAACCAGCCAGGGAGTACGCTGTTTATCCCGATCGTGAACGTCTCCGAGCACGCACTGAGCAGCCTTGCCCTCAACGCACAGGCTGGAACTGTGCTCTACGACGATCGGGATGGGCAGACGTTGGGCGATCCATCGGCGCTCATCCGGCTGGACAGGTTGAACCCGGAGAAGCGGCGTCCGCTCTCTGACTTCGACCGTTGGGTGTTTACCAGCACGTCGGTCGAGACCGGCTTTATGGCCTACAACATCCAGTTGATGTTGCAAGCTGTGGGGCTTGGCGGCTGGCTCTATGCCGGCATCAACGGACCGAGTTTGCTCGGAGCATTCGCTGATGACGGTGTTCCCGGGTTCGGGTTCCGGCATGTCCATCGCGATGACTGGGCAACGCCAAACCCGGTCGGGCTGGATGGCCACTTCGAGGGGCTGACTCCGCCGTATGTCCGAGATCTCCATGAAGCCGTGGAAATCGTCAACGAGCGACGGTTCGGTGCCGGCGGAACCTATGATCCTGCCCGTCCCGGCCCATGGAAAGACAGCGCCAACGTCAAGCAGCAGATCGAGCGTTACTCGCCAGAATTCGTGCAGTACCTCGGATCGGTTGCCCAGGATATCTACGACCGTTATGGCAGGTTCCCGGCAACGCTTCCGAGCATCTACAGCGCTATCTACACCCAGGCCCACCATCTGGATCTGGAGTATTACGACCACTTCCACGGACCGGATTCGTACCTGGCAACCCATGCCGAGCATATGGATCGCTGGCATGCCGGCGCCGGTCCGGACTGAAAGGACGATTGCCTATAGAGTGTCACCCTGGACCACAAGCGGAAGAAACTCAACAGCGATTGCGTTGAGACCGATATGCAGTAGCACGATAGAGGAGACTCACATGGCAACGATTGTTCAGATCAACTACGTCAATGACATTTCCGAGGAGGAAGTGGCCGCCCGCACAAATCTCGACTCTGCCCGCAAGATTGCCGACCAGGCAGGGCTGCAGTGGAAGGTCTGGATTCGCAATCCGGAGACCCGCGAGAGCGGCGGCATCTACCTGTTCGACAGCCGGCAGGAAGCCGAGGACTACGTGAATGGTCCGATCATCACCGCGCTGCGTGCAAGCGCCGCGCCGGTGGAGGTCAGCGTCAAGTACTTTGATGTACGGGAATATCCGAGCGCCATCACCCGTGCGCCGCTCAACGTTGCGGTCGCCAGCTCGTAGAGCTTGTCGCCCTGAACGATGGTAAAGGCCCCGGTTCGTGGTCTCTGGCCCGGCCTGGTAATCGTGGGTCGTTACGTTCGATCGGCAGTCCGACCTGTGCATCGTGTCATTCCTGCGTTTGGTTCGTTGGCGTAAGGGTGACACGATACACAGGTATCGTCCGAGAGGTGGGTTCGTCTGCGTAGGGGCGACTTGCATTCGCCCGTCTGGCCCCCGAGGCGTCAAACCGGGCGTATGCAAGTCGCCCCTACGAGTTTTTGTCATCCCGAGCGAAGTCGAGGGATCTCGACCCTCAAATCCTGACGTCTCCCGGAAAGATCCGTGGCTCGAGATCCTTCGACTTCGCTCAGGATGACAAACACACCGGCATATACAGGCCAAAACCGGAACTCGTTCGAGCAGCCGGACGCATGCGATGCGCCCTTACAGGATTGCGAACATTGCGACACAATTCGGAGTAACAAAAAAAGGAACAACAGATGACTGCACAGGAAGATCAGTATATTAGCGTTACGATACATTCAACAAGCAGTGGCACAGTAGGACGAAGTATCAATAACACCCGGAACCATTTCACAATTATTGATGGTAGTGGCATTGCCGAAGCGGTCACTTCGGGAGAGTCGTTTCTGGCTGGCGTTTCTTCATGTGGCGTGAATCTCATTGAGCAGGCGGCGGTGGAAGAGGGTATCCATCTGCAATACACCGATGTCAAGATCGTGGGGCTGCGCGACCGGGAATCTCCGCAGGACTTCGCTTCGGTCGAGATGACATTTCACCTGGTTGGTCCTTCCCCGGAAGATGCGGCCGCGCTGGTTGCACGCTACCAGGCAAACTGCCCACTTTATCGCACTGTCGAGAAGGCGTGGGGAGTTGGCGTCCAGGTCACCTCGGAAGAACTGGCTGCCGTCGGATAGCCGCAGTGATTGACATCCTCCAGGCTACCTGATACGTTCGCACCGAAAACCTGGTTACCTTTGCCAACCAGTGTGCGTTTGGATTCCCGGTGAAAACCCTGTGTTTTGCCAGGAGCCGGTTGAGCGCACACTGGAAATGGCATACCATGTTCGGGCAGTGCATTCCTGAGCAATGATCAGGACTCTGGAGGAGAGAAAACAGATGAGTGAACCGGTAAACCCGCTTTCGCACCTACTTTCGGGCGACAGCACAACACGGCGTGCGTTCTTGCAGCGAGCTGGTCTGCTGGGACTTTCCATTCCGGCGGTTTCAGCGTTGCTTGCTGCCTGTGGTGAGGACGATGAGGATCCGACCGCCACAACCGCTCCGGAAGCGACCGAAGATACCGACGAAGAAGAAAGCCCGACGTCTCCACCGGCAGTGATGGCCACCTCAACCCCTCTGCCAACAGCTGATCCGGATGATGCACCGAGTGACCGCCCAACTGGCGGCACGGTGCGCCACCTGATCTATGAAGATCCGGATACCCTGAACTTCATCATTGGTGGTACGTCGATCGGCCGGCAGGTGTATCAGGCCATCGTTGAGGGCCTGGTCTACGTCGACCCGAATGGCGATTTCCAGCCGCTGCTGGCCGCTGAGCTGCCAACCTACGAGAACGGTGGCATTTCGGACGACAATCTCACGATCACCTGGAATCTCAAGGAAGGTGTCACCTGGAGCGACGGCGAGCCGTTCACGTCGGACGATGTGGTCTTCACCTATGAAGCATCGACCGGCGCATCCGAGAGCATTGTGTCGGACCGCTTCTCCAAGATCGTATCGATCGAGGCGCCGGATGACCTGACGGTCGTCATTACCTACTCTGAAATTGATGTCAGCTATCTGGAGCAGTGGCGCGGTTCGTCCGGCCCAGGCATCATCCCGCGGCATGCAACCGGCGAAATCGAACAGATCACCCGGTGGGACTGGAACCGCCGCCCAATCGGCACCGGCCCGTTCGTCCTCTCCGAGTGGGAGGCCGGCGCGCACGTTGTCGTCCTCAAGAACGAGAACTATCACAAGCCTGGTCAGCCGTATGTTGACCGCATCGATTTCCTGGTCATTCCGTCTGAAGACGCCCGCGCCCAGATGATGTTGCAGGGCGACGCCGAGATCATGCTCTGGCCGGGTGAGACCTACAACGAAGACTTCGAAGCCTCACCGCAGACAGTGCTTGGGCTTGCACCGGGCGTCTGGAACACCCGGTTCATCATGAATCTCAGCAAGACCTTCGATGATGACCCGGGACCGGAGCCACCACACGATGTGCTTGGTGATATCCGGGTACGCCAGGCAATCTCGATGGCAATCGACCGCCAGCGCATCGTATCCGACATCTTGAGCGACCGGGTGATCATCGCCAATGGACCGCACGAGATCGGCTGGAACCGCAGCGAGATGCCGCCATACGGGTACGATCCGGATGCCGCCATTGCGCTGATGGAAGAGGCTGGCTGGGTCGAAGGTCCGGGCGGTGTCCGGGTTGCAGAGGGCGCAGAAACCACCGAAGACGGCACGGTTGCCGAAATCTCGCTGGTGACCTACACCTCGTTCCTGCCGCTGGAGCTGACCGGTCTGGCTATTCAGGAAGACCTTGCAGCAATCGGCATCAAGGTGAACTTCTCGATGGAAGACTTCGCAGTCATCTTTGGTGGCTGGGAAGATGGCGCGCCGCGCAAGACCGGCGACTTCGATGTGATGCTCTACGACACCAGCATGGGCGGCGTCGAGCCTCACGCAACCATCATGAACAACTGGCACTCCTCGCGCATCCCTTCGGCCGAAGTGCCGGGTGGTGGCAACTACTCGCGCTTCAACAATGCCGAGGCAGATGCCTACATGGAGGCCGGCGGCGCAACGCTGGACCTGGACGAACGGCATGCCAACTACCACGCCTTCGTCGAGCTTGAACGGGAAGATCTGCCGATCGTCTACATCTTTCAGTTCAACGAAGGTAGCGCCTACTCCGTCGATCTCCAGGGCTATGTGGTCAGCACCTGGGAGTGGAGCACCTGGGATTGTGCTGAGTGGTACTTCGAGGGGTAATCCTGAGAAGCTGATACCTTGTGACGCCGGCGGCTGGTTGTCAGCCGCCGGTGTGCATCAGGATGGCAGGCTATGACTGGCTACATCATCCGCCGGCTCCTCCAGGCAATTCCGCTGTTGCTGATCATCAGTGCTGCGGTCTTCTTTCTGTTGACCCTTGCGCCGGGTGGGCCGATGGCGGCCTACGAGCGGCGTGCCCAGGGACTCAGCCCGGAAGACCTCGAGCGTGTCCGCGTCGAACTGGGGCTGGATGCTCCCGTCCATATCCAGTATCTGAAGTGGTTGGGCAGGGTTGTCCAGGGTGACCTGGGTGATTCTCTGATGACCCATCGACCGGTAACGACCGAGATCATGGAGCGCCTGCCGCGGACGGCGTACCTGATGGGGACGGCGTTCCTGGTGACGATTCTGATCGCCATACCCGCCGGGATGATTTCAGCCGTCAGGCAATACTCCAAGTTTGACCATATCGTCACGACGATTGCGTTTATCGGACAATCCATACCGATCTACTGGTTTGGCCTTATCCTGATCGTGATCTTCTACGGTAGGGTCGATAATCCGTTTACCGGCAGATCGCTCTTCCCGCCGGGGGGCATGTATACGCTCGGCGCGGATTTCTCGATCGTCGACCGGCTCTGGCACCTGGTGCTGCCGGTGACGATGCTCAGCCTCTCCTGGGTCGCCTGGTACAGTCGCTATCTGCGGGCCAGCATGCTCGATGTCATCGGTCAGGACTATATCCGGACTGCACGGGCCAAGGGTCTGCGCGAGCGGGTTGTCGTGATGCGGCATGCGTTCCGGAACTCGACCATTCCGCTGGTGACATTGATGGCGCTGGATATTCCGGTGCTCTTTACCGGTGCGCTCTTCACCGAGGTGATCTTCTCCTGGCCGGGGATGGGGCGGTTGTTCTTCCAGGCTGCCGAGCGGCGTGACTATGCCTTGCTGATGGCGATCATCATGTTCTCTTCGGTCCTGATCATCCTTGCCAACCTGCTCGCCGACGTGATCTACGGCTTTCTGGATCCACGTATCCGCTACCGGCGCTAGGAGAGAGCATGTCCGAAAAGGCTTCAGAATCAAAACCGGGCAGCGTGTTGATGGAAGAACTCCGCGGATACCGTTCGGATCCGATGTGGAAGTTGGTCCTGCGGCGGTTCCTGCGGCACAAGCTGGCGGCGGCCGGCGCGATTGTGCTGTTGGTGTTGATTATCCTCGCCCTTGCAGCACCGCTGGCCCCGCACGATCCCTCAGCGATCAATGCGACCAACCGGCTTGAACCGCCCAGCACGACCTATTGGCTGGGAACCGATCTGCTCGGGCGCGATGTCTTCTCCCGGTTGCTCTGGGGTGGACGTATCTCGCTAACGGTCGGCCTGCTGGCGACCCTGGTCGCCTTGACCGTCGGCACCAGTGTCGGCGCGGTGGCCGGCTATTTCGGCGGTGTGCTGGACAACATTCTGATGCGGGTAGTCGATGTCTTTCTCTCCTTCCCGAGCCTGTTTGTGCTGATCGTGATCGGCTCGATTCTGCGAGGCAGTGAATACGCCAATCTGCGCGGCGGGTTATTACCGTTGGCGTTTATCATCGGCATTCTTTCCTGGATGACCGTGGCCCGTGTGGTGCGGGCGACGTTCCTGAGCCTGCGCGAGGTGGAGTTTGTCGAGGCGGCACGGGCGATCGGCTCCGGCCATACCCGGATCATGTTCCGCCACATCATGCCCGGAGCGGTCGGCCCGATCATTGTCCAGGGTACGTTGCAGGTGGCCTTCTCGATTCTGACCGAATCGGGCCTGAGCTACCTCGGCTTCGGTATTCAGCCGCCAACCCCGTCGTGGGGCAACATGCTGAACGATGCCCAGCGGTTCATGGTTCGCCTGCCGTGGTTGGCGATCATGCCAGGTATGATGATTTTCCTGACCGTCATGGCCATCAACTACGTTGGCGATGGCCTGCGCGACGCCCTCGACCCCCGCAGCAAAATCAGCGGCGGCCGGGGGTAGGGGTTACGTGTTTCATCTGTTATCTGAGCTGTTATCCCGAACCTCCCTAACCGTCATCCCGAGCGTCGGTTTTTCGATGTCATCCTGAGCGAAGCCGAAGGATCTCCTTCCATGCGACTTGCCTGATCCATGAATGTTTCATGGAAAGAGATCCTTCGACTCCGCTGCGCTTCGCTCAGGATGACAGACACACAGTCATGTACACGTCGAGACTGGGACTGATTGGAACACCGGGCGGTATAATCAGGGTTGCTGTAGACGATCGTGCATGCCTTCCATGCTGAGGAGAACCAGTGGTATTGAATCGATTCTTCCGGCGGCGTTCGGCGCCGGATCCACAACTTGAACAGGGTCTGAAGAAGACACGACGCGGCATCTTTGCAGACATCACGGCGCTGTTCGACCGATCCGCCATTGATGAAGAACTCTTCGAGGACCTCGAGGCGTTGCTCATCCAGGCCGACCTCGGCGTGGAAACCACGCTCGAACTGGTCGAGGCGCTGCGCGAGGATATCCGGCGGGAGAAGATTACCGACCCGCAACAGGCGAAGCGCTTCCTCCGCGACCAGATGGTGAAACTGCTGGAGCATGCCACCCGTAACCGGAAGTTGAAGATCTACCAGCGCGGCGTGCCGTTTGTCACCCTGGTGGTCGGCGTCAACGGAACCGGCAAGACGACGACGATCGCCAAGCTGGCCAATTTCCATCGCCAACGCAACCGCAATGTCATCCTCGTTGCCGGCGACACATTCCGGGCTGCGGCCATCGACCAGTTGAAGATCTGGGGCGACAGGCTGGGCCTGCCAGTGATCGCCCATCAGCCGGGTGCAGACCCCGGCGCTGTCGTCTTCGATGGCATGCAGGCCGCCTATGCGCGGGATGCCGACATCCTGCTGGTCGATACTGCCGGCCGGCTGCACACCAAGTTCAACCTGATGGAAGAGCTGACCAAGATCCGCCGGATCATGCAGCGTCATGTCGAAGCCGCGCCGCAAGAGGTGTTGCTCGTGATCGACGCCACCACCGGTCAGAACGGATTGGTGCAGGCGCAGAAGTTCGCCGAATCGGTCGACATCACCGATATTGCCATCGCCAAGCTCGACGGAACCGCGCGGGGCGGCATTGCCTTCGCCATCAGCCGTCAGCTTGGCATCCCGATTTCCTATGTCGGAACCGGTGAACGGCCCGAAGACTTCGCCGAGTTCGACCACGAAGCCTTTGTTGATGCGCTCTTCTTCGAAGAGGGCGAGGAGTAGCAGGTTTCTAACACGCCGGACCGCCCGTGCTATCCTGCAATGGCAGCAATGTCGAGAGGAAACACGGGAGGGCAGGCCATGTTCGATGCAGTTATCGGGACAACCAGTGGCGTCTGGCACCGGGATCAATCCGGCAATTTGACCAGTCTCGGACTGGACGGTGAGCGTATCTGGGCCATTCATGCCTGGCGCGAAGATGATGCGACGACCATCCTCGCCGGCAGCTATGGCAATGGCATCTATCG
>CAZRNC010000061.1:0-10795 GCA_964601285.1 uncultured Thermomicrobiales bacterium
GGCTGGCAGTCAACGTTTCGAAGCGGGTCATGCCAGTCGCAAGTGTCCGGCTGAACGCTTCCTCTTCGGCGTTGACGATGCGCTGGATGTGGTCGCGCCGGTTGGCAAGCTCCGGATACTGGTCTGAGAAATTCTCGATGACCACCCCGGTGAGCTTCGTCAGGAAGTTGTCGCTGATGCCGATCGAACGGCCATGGCGGACCGCCTTGCGCAGCACCCGGCGCAGGACGTAGCCACGCCCTTCATTACCTGGCAACACGCCATCGGCGATCAGGAAGGCAACACCGCGGGTGTGATCGGCAATGATCCGCAGCGAGCGGTCAGTCTTCGGGTCATCCTTGTAGGTGACGCCGGCCAGTTCGGCGGCGGCGTTGATGATCGGCTGATAGAGATCGGTGTCGTAGATCGATGCCGCATCCTGCATAACCATCGTGATGCGCTCGAGGCCCATGCCAGTGTCAACGTTCTGCATCGGCAGGGGCGTGTTGGAACCGTCTTCGTGGCGATAGAACTCCATGAAGACGAGGTTCCAGACCTCGACATAGCGCTCACCGCTGTCGCCCATCGGGCCGCCGAGCGTGTCGCCACCGGGGACATATTCACGGTCGTAGTAGATCTCGCTGTCCGGTCCCCATGGGCCAGTGTCCCCGACCGGGCCCCAGGTGTTGGTTGGGTCGTCCTGGATACGCTCGATCGGAACGCCGATCTCGTCTCTCCAGAGCGAGCGGGCAACGTCGTCATCCGGATTCACCGTCACCCAGAGTCGTTCGGGGTCGAGACCGAACGGGCCGGTCATTAGGTTCCAGGCAAGGTGGATGGCATCACGTTTGAAATAGTCGCCGACCGAAAAGTTGCCGAGCATCTCGAAGAAGGTGCAGTGACTCTCGTCGCCGACCTCGTCGATATCAACGGTGCGGAATGATTTCTGGATGGTTGTCATCCGGATATGGGGTGGCTTTTCCAGCCCCAGGAAGTAGGGCGTCATCTGCTGCATGCCGGCGGTGGTCAACAAGACGGTCGGATCCGGCGGGATCAACGAAGATGAGGCCACCCGGAGATGGTTGTGCTCTTCAAAATATTCTGTAAATAGTCGTCGAATATCGCGGCTGTTCATCGCAACCTGTCTCCCTCTGCCTTATCGTTGTGAATGCGCGTCGCAAGTGTATCCAATGCATCATCGGTAACCATGCGGCACAAGCACCTCACAACGCAAGGTGTACGTACAGTATGCACGTACAGTGCCAGCGTGTCAACGCAAATCCGGTTCAACCGGGTGAAAATGGTAGAATTTCAAGGCTATGCAAGAGCAGTTTTCAGGGCGTCTTTCCGCGCTCGCGGCCGCGCCCGGTGTCTATCTTTTCAAGAACCAGTACGGCGGAGTCCTCTACGTTGGCAAGGCGGCCTCGCTGCGTAGCCGCGTGCGCTCCTATTTCCAGCCTGGCCGCCATCCAGACCCGAAAACCCGCGAACTGGTTACCCAGATCGTTGACTTTGAGGTCATCCGTACCGACACCGCCGCCGAAGCTTTGATTCTTGAGAATGAGCTGATCAAGCGCTTTCTGCCCAAATACAACATCATGCTCAAGGACGGTAAGTCCTACCCGTATATCCGGATTACCAATGAAGAGTGGCCACGAGTCATCAGCACCCGCAAGATCATCCGCGATGGTTCGCGCTATTTCGGGCCGTTTACGTCGGCTTCGTCAGTGAATGTCACGCTGGATCTGCTGAACCGGGTGTTTCCGTACCGTCCTTGCGATATCAAGATCACCGGCGATTCGCCGCGACCCTGTCTCTACTATCACATCGGCCGCTGTCTCGGGCCGTGTATCGGAGCGGCAGACCACGGCGACTATCTGAAGGCGATCGAAGGGGTCGGTCTCTTCCTTGAAGGTCGAGGCGAGGAGCTGGTTCCGGCGTTGCGCCAGCAGATGGATGCAGCAGCCGAGGCGCTCGACTTCGAGCGGGCTGCCCGTCTGCGAGACGAGATCAAGGCGGTCGAGCATGTCCTTGAGCGCCAAAAGATCGTTTCCGGCAAGGGGTTCAACGCCGACATTCTGGCTGTTGCCCAATCAGCCGGGGGTGATGCCGGGGTCCAGGTGGCGTTTGTTCGCAACGGCAAGATCCTCGGTTCCGAGCATTTCCTGATGGGTGGCTCGCGGGTAGAAGACGATCCGGCAGAGGTTCTCTCCAGTTTCGTCGGGCAGTTCTATGAAGATGCCGCGGTCGTGCCGCGGGAACTCGTCCTCGAACATGAGTTGCCGGATGCAACGATGGTCGAGGAGTTCCTCTCCGGCCGGCGCGCTGGTCCGGTGCGGCTGGTGGTGCCACAGCGTGGCGAAAAACGCCGGCTGGTCGAGATGGTCGCCAAGAGCGCCGAGGAGAACCTGGAACAGAACCGGTTGCGCTGGTTGAGCGACGAGCAGAAACTGACGGCTGCCCTCTCGGAACTTTCCGATGCGTTATCGTTGCAATCCGTCCCAAGGCGAATCGAGTGTTTCGATATTTCGACATTGCAGGGCACCAACACCGTCGCCTCGATGGTCGTCTTCACCGATGGCAAGCCAAACAAGAAGGAGTACCGCCGATTCGCGATCAAGGACGTTGAAGGGCAGAACGACTTCGCCAGTATGCAGGAAGTGATTCGCCGGCGATTCAAGCGGGCTGCCGCCGAGGATGCGACCGAGTCCTGGCGCACGATGCCGGACCTGGTGATAGTTGATGGCGGCAAGGGGCAACTCAGCTCCGCAGTTGAAGTGCTGAATGAGCTTGGCATTAGCCCGCCAATTGTGGGACTTGCCAAGGAGAACGAGGAACTGTTTCTTCCCGGTCAGCCGATGCCGGTGATCCTGCCGCGCGATTCCCAGGCGCTCTACCTGATTCAGCGCGTGCGTGACGAGGCGCACCGGTTTGCAGTGACCTTCCACCGCAAGAAGCGCAGCAAGTCAGCGTTCAAGTCGGCGCTCGATGAACTCCCGGGTGTTGGCCCCAAGCGCAAGAAAGCGTTGATTCGCGAATTTGGCAGCGTCAAGCGTATTCGCGAGGCGTCGGTAGATCAGCTTGCGGCGGTTGAGGGTATTGGCCGCGCCCTTGCCGAGCAGATCAAGGCGACGCTCTAGGTGGTTTCCATAGATTCCGAGCTGATCCGCCAGGCAGCGACTCATCTCGAGGCGGGCCGGGTCATCGCAATCCCGACTGATACCGTCTATGGCCTGGCGGCGTCGCTTGGACATCCGGAAGCGCTCGAAGAGATCTACGCGATCAAGGGGCGTGATGCCGGCAAGGCGCTGCCGGTGCTGCTCGATGGACCGGAGAGAATTGACCGCTGGGCGGTTGATGTTCCCGAGTCTGCCCGCCGGCTGGCAAAGATGTACTGGCCGGGGGCGCTGACGATTGTCGTCAATGCCTCAGCGGACGTGCCCTACGGTATCCACCGGGGCGCTGGCACGGTTGGCTTGCGTGTTCCGGATAACGCCATAGCCAGAGCGGTAATCGCCGCTGCCGGCGGTGGACTGGCGGTTACCAGTGCGAACCTTTCCGGTCGGTCCGAGGCGCGGAGTGCGGGCGAAGTCCGGGAATCGCTTGGCGAGCGGCTGGCAATGGTGCTTGATGGCGGGCCTTCGTCCGACGGTGTTCCCTCAACCGTGGTTGACTTGACCGGAGTGGATTTCCGGATTCTGCGACAGGGTGCGATTTCGTCCGACGATCTGGAGCGGGCGCTAACCTGATTGGTGCGGCAGGCAGTGGTGGCTGAACATGACAGCCGGTATTATGCCCAGCGGTTTGCGCTCAGTCGTGCCTTTGCGCTGGCCGGCATTACCTTGACCCTGAGCATTCCCCTGACTTTCTATGCCCGTTCGGTTGCTCCGGCATCAACGAATTTTCCGCTGGTATCTCCGGATGCCCGGGCCTATTACCTGGCGGCACTGATCCTGACGGCGGTCGTTGCGGTGCTGATCCGAACGCTCGAAACCGACGATCCAGCCCGGATTGTCAATACCTACGGTGAGCGGGTCTACCAATACCGGCGGCCGGCACCCCGTACGGCATGGATGCTGCCGGCAGTCGGGATGTTGTCGCTCTATACCCTCATGGCTGTCCACGACCAGTTGGTTCTCCAGCTTGCCGTGCCGTTTCTTGCTGGCGGTCTGGTGTTGGCAGCCCGGATGTTGCGGTATGAGGTGCTGGCAAGCCCCGGCGCACCTCCAGGCGTCGCGGCCAATGGTTATCAGGTGCTGATAGTCCTGGTTGCAGCGGTTGCCCTGTTCAGTATCTTCGGGTTCCGGGCACGTGGACTCTATGCCATGCCGGCAGTGTTTGCAGCGGCAGTCCTGTTGCTGATGACGGCGTTCGACGGACTGGAGACATCAGTCTTTCGACGGGCCATCTATGCGATCATCGGGGGAATAGCTGTTGCTGAGTTGTACTGGGCGTTGGGCTACTGGAAGATTTCGACCCTTGCCGGGTCGGCGCTGCTGCTGGTTGCGTTTGCGTTTTTCGGCGGGCTATCGAAGATGCAGCTTGGCGGAGGTGTGCGGCGTCCGCAGGTCGTCGCCGGTGCAGCGCTGGCTTCAATGCTGTTTGTGATGCTTGCACGTCTGGGAGGATGAACGAAACATGGCGAAGTCCTCACGGAGTAATGCCGAATTTGAACTGCTTGAAACGCTGGATGTGCTGATCGAGCTACGTGAGGATCTCGTGGAACTGGGTATCTCCACAATCGAGGAGTTGGACGAACGCATCCGCGAGATTGAGGCACAGATTCAGGACGACGATGGACCTGTTTGACGCCACCCGGGAAGAACAACTCTCCCGGCGTGGACCGCTCGCATCGAGGATGCGGCCTCGGACGCTGGACGAGTTTGTCGGCCAGGAGCAGGTGCTCGGTCCGAACAGCGTCCTGCGCCGGGCGATTGAGAAGGACCGGCTCTCCTCGCTGATCCTTTGGGGTCCGCCAGGAGTTGGCAAGACGACATTGGCACGGTTGTTGGCAGAGGGCAGTGCATCTCATTTCGAGCAGCTTTCGGCAGTGTCCGCCGGCGTTGCCGACCTGCGGGCGGCAGTCAAACGCGCCGGGGAGCGGCTTGGCATGCACCGTCAGAGGACGCTGCTGTTCATCGATGAAATCCACCGTTTTAACAAGGCACAGCAGGATGCGATTTTGCCGTACGTTGAAGACGGGACGATCATTCTGGTCGGCGCGACGACCGAGAACCCATCATTTGAAGTCAACGCACCGTTGCTCTCCCGTTCGCGGGTTGTGGTGCTGAACTCACTGTCCGATGGAGACATTGCCGAGATTCTTCAGCGTGCTCTTGCCGATGAGGAACGTGGGCTTGGCTCAGAGAACCTGACAATCGCTGATGATGCGCTCGGGATGCTGGTAAATCTTTCGAACGGGGATGCACGCTTCGCACTGAACACCCTTGAAATTGCAAGTGTCGCCGCCGATCCCGCGAGCGATCAACAGATCACGACCGAAATGGTGGCGGAAGCTGCCCAACGACGGGCTGCGGCCTACGATAAAACCGGTGAAGCGCATTACGACACGATTTCGGCGCTGCACAAATCGATCCGGGATTCCGATGCTGATGCCACGATGTACTGGCTGGCACGGATGCTTGAGGGTGGCGACGAACCGCTCTACATCGCCCGCCGGCTGGTGCGTGCCGCAAGTGAGGATGTCGGGTTGGCGGATCCACGGGCACTTCAGGTGGCGATGGCTGCCCAGCAGGCGGTCCACTTCCTCGGCGTCCCCGAGGGCAACCTGGCGCTGGCCGAGGCTGCTGTCTACCTGGCCCTTGCTCCGAAAAGCAACGCACTCTACAAGGGCTATGCTGCAGCCCGGGAAGATGTTCAGAAAACGCGCAATGATCCGGTGCCGATGCACTTGCGGAACGCAGTGACCGGGTTGATGCGAGGGCTGGGCTACGGGACCGGCTATCAGTATGCCCATGACGACCCGGATGCCGTTGTCGATCAGGACGATCTGCCGGAGAATCTGGCAGGACGGCGATATTTTGAACCAACCGACCGTGGCTTTGAGGGCCATCTGGTCGACCGGATAGCAGCGCGCCGGGAGTTGATTTCCCGGAAGCGCAACGAACAGGGGAATACGTGAGTCTGACGACAGCCAGGACCAGTAGGGCGAACAGTGACCTGCGACCGGTAACCATCGAGGTTGGAGTCGCGCCATATGCCGAAGGATCGGCCTTGATTGCGTTTGGTGATACGCGGGTCTGGTGTACTGCCAGCATTGATGAGAAGGTTCCTGCCTGGCTGGAACGCTCCGGCCGCGGTTGGGTGACCGCCGAATACTCGATGCTTCCTCGGGCAACGCTCACCCGTACCGGACGGGACAGGGCTACGAATTCCGGAAGGTCGCAGGAGATTTCCCGTCTGATCGGACGTTCGCTACGTGCTGGCGTCGATCTCAAGGCGCTTGGTGCGCGTCAGATCATTGTTGATTGCGACGTGTTGCAGGCAGACGGCGGAACTCGCACTGCAGCCATCACCGGGGCGCACGTCGCGGTAGAACTGGCCTGCCGACATCTGGTTGCCACGAAGGTGTTGAAATCCAGCCCCGTCATTGCCAAGGTCGCCGCGGTCAGTGTTGGGCTGGTCAGTGGTTCGGAACGGCTCGACCTGGAGTATCGCGAAGATGCCGCTGCCGATGTCGATTGCAACGTCGTCATGGATTCCCGTGGCCACCTGATCGAGGTCCAGGCCAGCGCCGAGGGCAAGCCCTACACCCGTGACCAGATGAACGCCATGCTCGACATGGCTGACGCCGGCATCCGCCAACTGATTGCGATGCAAGCCGAGGCACTTTCCTGATTCCGGTTTTGGCTTGTACATGCCGGTTTATTCGTCATCCCGAGCGAAGTCGAGGGACCTCGAGCCTCGGATCTTTCCAGGTGCCGTCAAGATCCGAGGCTCGAGATCCTTCGACAAGCTCAGGATGACAGTCCAAACGCCGTTCTTCGCTGAAGACATTCGAGGTTCATCGAAATTGGTCGAATA
Source organism: uncultured Thermomicrobiales bacterium (assembly GCA_964601285.1). Taxonomy (GTDB): domain Bacteria; phylum Chloroflexota; class Chloroflexia; order Thermomicrobiales; family CFX8; genus CAYWXR01. The sequence goes on from CAZRNC010000061.1 coordinate 7,024, forward strand.
GACGCGAATGCAAGTCGCCCACATGGAGTCGGAAAGAACTCACGGATGAGGTGGCGAGAGCCATGTTGGGTCGCTATCGTCCCTCGATATGTTCCTTGGTGGAGGGCAGGCGGTCTCCCAGTCGGGGGTCCGGTGTCGTGGCGGCGTCGAGGGCGCGGGCGAAGGCTTTGAAGATGGACTCGACCTCGTGGTGGGCGTTGCTGCCGTAGAGCGTGATGATGTGGATGTTCATCCGGGCTTCCCGGGCGACGGAATCGAAGAAGTGCCGGACAAGATCGGTTTCAAGCTGACCGACATGCGGCTGTGAGAACGTTCCATTCATCACGAACCAGGAGCGTCCGCCGCAATCAACGGCAACGTGGGCGAGGGCTTCATCCATCGGGACTGCGACGTCGGCCGTCCGGCGGATGCCACGGTGGTCTCCGAGCGCCTCACGAATCGCCTGTCCCAGACAGATGCCGGCGTCCTCGACGGTGTGATGGCCGTCGACGTGCAGATCGCCCTGAACGGTAAGCGTCAGGTCAAACTGACCATGCCGGGCGAAGAGCGTCAGGAAATGGTCCAGCGCTCCGATGCCGGTGTCGACCTCGGACGAGCCGCTGCCATCAACATTGAGATCGAGCACGATGCTCGTCTCGGTCGTCGTGCGTCGGATCGACGCGCTGCGGCTAGACACGGGCGCCAATAGTCTGGAGAGCGGTCATCAGCCTGTCGGTATCTTCCGGCCGGCCGACGCTGATCCGCAGGCAATCCTGCAAGCGCGGTTCGCGATAGAGTCGCACCATGATTCCCCGATCTTCCAATAATTGGTGGACGTCCCTGGCGCTGCCCCGTGTGACCCTGGTCAGGACATAGTTGGCAACGCTCGGGTATGGCTCCAGGTAGTCCAGGGTTCCCAATCTCCGGTAGAGCCGGTTCCGTTCGGACCTGATCCGGTTGACGGTCAGGTGGAGATATTCCAGATCGTCCAGGGATGCTTCGACGGCTACCAGAGCAGCCGAAGAGATGGTGAACGACGACTTGACCTTCATAATGTTCTCGGCAAGTAGCTCCGGGAAGACACCGTAGCCAAAGCGCAGCCCGGCGATGCCGGCCCACTTCGAGAAGGTTCGCAAGACGACCAGATTGTCGAACTCGCGAGTGAGCGGCATGACTGTCTTGCCGGAGAACTCGTAGTAGGCCTCATCGACAACGACCACAATCCCAGTTTCCAGCAGCCGGACGATGTCCTGGGTGCTGGCGAGGTTGCCGGTCGGATTGTTTGGCGAGGTGACGAAGACCAGTTTGGTGCGTTCGTGGATGCTGTCCAGAATCGCCTCGACTGGCAATTCAAAATTGTCGCCGCGTGGAATGTCGCGCGCGATGCCGCCGAACAGTTCGGCGCGTGCCTTGTACCAGCCGAATGTTGGCGACGGAATGATGGCTTCATCGTCCGGATCGAGCAGGGTCTGGAGCAGGTTGTCGATCAGTTCATCCGCGCCGGCCCCGACAATGACGCGGTCCGGGTTGGCATCGCAATAGATCCCGACCCGTTGACGGACGCGCCGGGCGTCGGCATCCGGATAGTGGTGATAACGATCGAAGGCGGCCAGGGATTCCTGTACAAGGAGCGAGCAACCGTACGGGTTTTCGTTCTGGTCGAGTTTTACGATCTGGTCCAGCGGCATACCAAGCCGTTCGGCAAGGTGCTGAGGCGCCTCTACCGGGTGGTACGGCGTTAGATCCTTGATTTTCTGGCGTATCAGCCGCTCGACGCCGGGTTGGTTGGACATTGCCTGCCTCTCGGTTCCGGGTCCGTGTCGGTATGCCGGACCCGAATAGAGTAACACCCGGTCGCGGACAGTCGCAACGCACCCTTATACTTGTTGATGGTGGGCGGGAGCCAGTGTGTAGTGGGCAGGTGTTGAGTCTTCAGATGCGAGCGTTGAAGCTGCTAATCGTCGTGATGTGCTGTGGCCTGCTTGCTGCTACGTTGTCTCCTACTGTTGCCCTTGCCTCACCGTCAACCATCACTGCCGGCCCTCCTGCCGTTCACAGGATGCCGGAACTCGATGCAAGTTCGGCGATTGCTGTTGATCTTGATAGTGGTTTGCAGCTCTTCGGCACAAATGCTGACCTTCCCGTGCCGCCGGCGAGCACAATGAAGCTGGTAACGGTCATCGTTGCGCGAGGCATTCTCCCTCCTGGTGAAATGATCGAGATTGTCGAGGCCGACCTCTACCTGGGCGAGGATTACTCCCAGATGGGGTTGGTTGCCGGCGATGTTGTCAGTGTTGAGGCGTTGTTCTACGGCGCAACGATGGCATCCGGGGCAGACGCGGCACTTGCGTTGGCTCGGGTTGCCGGCCAACGTCTGGATGCCGGAACCAACGACCCGGTCGGGCGATTCGTGGCAGAGATGAACGCCTGGGCAGAACGTCACCAGATGTTTAACTCGCACTTCACGAACCCGGTTGGTTTCGACGACCCCGGCCATGTTGTCACTGCGCGAGACCTCGTCCGCGTCGTTCGGGAAGTCCTGAAGGATCCGCTCCTCGCCAGGGTGATTACGACGCCGGAGGTGATCGTCAACGTTGCCGGGCCGGATGCTCGCGAGATGTACCTGGTCACAACGAACCAGTTGATGCTGAGTGGCGACGCTATTGGCGGCAAGACTGGCACCGAGAATGAGGCCGGCGAGTGCCTGGTGAACATCGTCCGGCGGGGAGATCATCTGGTGGTAACCGTGGTGCTGGGCAGCCAGTGGCGATATGACGACACATGGGCGATTCTGAACGATCTTGACAGCCGCATCTCGTTTGTCACGCTTGGCCATGGGTCGACATTTCCCGGCTTGCACGATGAACTCGCGGCACAAGGGCTCCACATTCCGGTTGGAACTACTCGTTTGATGACCCCGGAGCAGGCAGAAAACCTCTCCTATCGTTTAGAGTTAGCGAGCGAACCATCGCCGGCCGGGCGTGCGGGGGTTGTCGTTTTCCAGATCGGCCAGCGAGAACTGCTGCGTTTGCCTGTCCACCGGCAGGGTTAGCAGCCAATTCAGGCAGCAGCAAAGGTGAGGAGCCCCTTCCATGGAGCGATTGCAACGGGTGATTTCGGCCAGTGGTCTGGCATCCAGGCGCCGTGCCGAAGATTTCATCCGCGATGGGCGGGTGCGAGTCGATGGTGTCGTCATAACCGAGATGGGTGTCAAGGTAGATCCGACAACTCAGAAGATCGAGCTTGATGGCAAGATCATTCCCACCCAGCGGATGCGCTATATCGTGCTGAACAAACCTTCCGGCTACATCACCACCATGTCTGATGAGCGTGACCGGCGCACGGTGATGGATCTGGTGGAAGTTGGCGAACGGGTTGTCCCGGTTGGCCGGCTGGACCGGTTGACCGAAGGTCTGCTGCTCTTCACCAACGATGGCGATGTTGCCCACCGGGTGATGCATCCCCGATTCCAGATTGAAAAAGAGTACGAAGCGCTGCTCGATGGTCATCCGCCACGGGCCGTGCTCGACAAGCTAATGCGCGGTGTTGTGATTGATGGTGAACCGGCCAAACCAACCATGATCAAACCGGTACGGATCGCCGACGATGGCACGATTCTCCGGATCGCGCTCCATGAGGGCCGCAACCGGATCGTCCGGAGGATGTTCGAGAGCGTGAACTATCCGGTCCTCAAGCTTCGCAGAGTTCGCATTGGGCCGCTGCAGTTGGGCAATATCCCACGTGGTCAATGGCGCGACCTGACAGATGGTGAACTGGAACAACTCCGGGAAGC
>CAZRNC010000062.1:0-5646 GCA_964601285.1 uncultured Thermomicrobiales bacterium
GCCAGAACCAGTCCGCCATCCACTGGGACATGATCTGCGACCTCCGCCAGGGCGGTCAGGCCACGGTCGACGGTGAACTCTTCATGAAGGACGGCGAGATCGTCGTTTAAGCTCGATCAGAACCTGATTGCTGCCGGACGTTGCGGTTTTGTAACGGACGGTGGCATCAGGTTGTCACGTTTGTCATGGCATGTCGTCCATGCTGGCAGTAATGAACTGTTAGCAGCGATTGGACTGTGCCATGAACAACACCTTCCAGACCGAACAGCCCCCGGTTGCCACCGATTCGCCCCGCAAGTTGCGGCGCAGCAAATCGGACCGCATTGTGGGTGGGGTAGCCGGCGGGCTTGGTCACTACTTCGAACTGGATCCGGTACTCGTTCGTATTGCCTTTGTCCTGCTGGTACTTGCTGGCGGGTCCGGGGTGCTGCTGTATGTCGTGCTCTGGATCGCGATTCCGGAAGCATTGCCATCTGAAGACGTTGCAACGGCGGCGACGTCGAGCCAGGCGCTAGGCGGTCTGCTCTTCGGCGGGGCGCTGGTGGTGGTTGGAGCAATTGTTCTGCTCCGGCGGGTCGTTCCGTGGTTCGACGGCGAGGTTGTCTGGGCGATGTTACTGATTGGTCTCGGCGCATTCGTCCTGTTGAAAGGAGTGCGACGATGAACGCTTCTCCAACAGATGCCTATGTTGTTCAGAATCAGCGGCCACGTGGCACATCGCCGGCGACGATGCTCACCGGACTGACGCTCCTGGTCATTGGCATTGTCTGGCTGCTGGATGCATCCGAAGCCTTGACCGTCTCCTGGTATGCCGTCTTTGCGATTGCGCTGGTCATGGTCGGGTTAGGGCTGGTTGTCGGCTCGTTCAGCGGCGAGCATGGCGGACTGGTCGCTCTGGGAATCGTGCTTACGGTGCTGCTCACCGGAGCGGCCTGGGCGGATATTCGCTTTGATGGCGGTCTGGGCGATCGCGACGTGATGCCAGCCAGTTTCGCCGAACTGGAACAGGACTACAACATCACCGCTGGCAACCTCACCATTGACCTGCGCCAGGTCGACTTTCCTCCTGGCGAGACGACAACGGTGAATGCACGGGTCGGTGCCGGCGAGATGGTTATCTACGTTCCGCAAGATGTCGGGGTGCGGGTTGAATGGCGGATCACAGCCGGAGAAGCCAGAGTGTTCGGCTCCGAGCGATCTGGCGTCTTTATCGAGGGATCGAACTCCGTCCAGGCGGTAGACGGGTCGGACATCACGCTGAAACTTGATCTGATTGTGACGACAGGAACGATAGAGGTACGCCAGTGAATGCAGCAAACATCTATTTCACCTCGCTCATTGCCGGGATACTCTTTATGGCCCTTGGCGGCATGTTCCTGCTCGACGCCGCCGGTGTCTGGACGGTCCAGCCGCTCGTCATCGGTCCGATCGTCCTGATCGGGCTAGGCCTGGCGATCATCTTCGGTAGCCTGAATCGACGAGTTGCCTGACAAAAACAAAGCAGACCGCCCCCACGCTCCAGATCGAGCGTGGGGGCGGTCTGCTTTGTGCAGTTACGTTATCAGGCTGCAGCGCGACCCATTCGCGTGATCAGGCCAACGATCAGGACGGCCAGGATAACCAGCAGAATAATGCGCAGGATTCCCTCGACGGCCCAGGCGATACCGCCACCGAAGAGCAGCAGGATAATGATCAGAACCAGTAATAGTGGCATGCGTTCCCCCAATATGCGTGCGGTGTGCTTTGCACTCCCGTTCTTCCGGTTCTGCAACCATAGTTGACAGAACCTTTGCTTCAAGCCTACCGGGAGCGCCGGGGTCATCCACCAGAATGGGTATATACCTTGGGACGGATTGAATTGAGCCTAAACAATCGCCAACGGGTGGATCGGGCTGCCGATGCCACCTTCGATCTTGAGCGGGGTGGCGACGAACAGGAACTCATAGACCTTGTCCTGGCTGAGCGCTTCGAGGTCGACGAACTCCATCAGGTAGCCACCAAGGCCCCATATGATGTCGCGGTGCAAGAGGAGCGGCTGACTCCAGTCGCGGATCACTTCGACGGCAGTGTTATCTGCGCCGATAGCGACGAAGTCGTGGTCGTGGAACCAACTGCTGCAAGCCGGGTCGGGGCCAGGCTCGGAGTCGTAAAACCGCTGTCGATCCTTCTTCTCCCCATCGAAGAGCTGCCACCAGCCGGTGCGAACGAGGACAATGTCGCCCTTGCGAAGTTCAACCCCCTGGGCTGACGCGCAGGCTTCGAGTTCATCTGGTGAGATTGGCTCGCCACTTTCGAGCATATCGACGCCGCGGTGATTGGCGACATCCAGCATCACACCGCGGCCGACGATCGGGCCGCTGTGTTGCATGCCACAACGTTGGGCACCCATAGGCTGCAGCGCGCTGGCGGGGTGACCGTTGTAGAGCGAGTCCCCAACGAAGAAGTGGGCCAGACCGTCGATGTGGGTGGTGCCGTGGGTGTGCATGACCAGAATGTCGTCGGCCGAGCTTGCCTCGCCAGATGCCCGTGGGCGATGGGTGACAACGTGCCAGGTTTGCCGGCGGGTTGGCATGTTCGGGCCGTCAGGTGAGAGTCCGGCTGCCAATGAATAAACTTTGCCTGTGTTGACCAGTCCGGCTGCGTGGCGAACCATTTCGCCGGAGAGCAGGTTGGTCGTGCCCTGTTCGTCGTCGTCTCCCCAGCGTCCCCAGTTGCTCGGTGCTCCGAGATCCTCCGGCCGTGTCATCGGTCTGGTCCTTTCCATTTCTCGTATTCGGCGCGTGTATCATAACCTGCGGTGAACCTCGATACGTTTTAGCAACAGCTTGCAGAATGGGCCAAGCATGTCGACCGACACGTTTCACAGTCAGTTTGCCGGACGGCGCAGGCCATTCGGAGTAACTGCCATCGCCACTATCCAGATCATGAGCGCGATGATCTGGGGCGTGTTCACCGTGACGGGGCGTTTCGGCTACAACGTGTTCCTGGGTTCATTTGGCTATTACGAGGTCGCCGGGCCGGCATTGGCCCTGGTTGGGCTGATTATCTCCTACGGCATGTTCACCCTGAAACGGCAGGCATGGGTGCTAACCATGCTCTGGGCCGGCCTGAACCTGACGATTTCGCTCTGGGGCTACTGGGAAGGCGAACCGTCCTATCTCCCGATGGTGTACAGCGTCATTGTCGTCTACTACCTCAATCAACGTGAAGTGCGGGCAGCGTTCCTCGTTCCACTGTCAAAGGATCCATTGCGCGATGAATGACCTGGAGCTGTTGCGTCGCTATGAGCCGAACCTGCGCTTTACCTATGGCGAGCTTTTCTTTCCGACCCGTGTGGATCCCTACGTCCGGCGGAGCAGTCTCTGGCTGCGTGGGCCGGGCGACTCGCTGACCCAACTCGCCAAAGCCGGTGAGCTATCGCTCGACCGGCTGGCGGAGTTCGACACGATTGAGCCTGGCCACACGATGTTTCTCCATTTCGTGGAAGAGCCGCTGGAAGGTGTTGCCTATCAGCGCTGGCGTTATCGCGAGGACCGCCCCCGGTTTCAGGCTCCGGGGCGGCTGGCACGGGTCGGGCTGACCTCGCGGTTGATCGACGCGCTCTTTTCACTGTCGCTGATCCTGCGCGGCACCGTTCCCGGCGGAACAGCCGGCGCCGCAGCAATCAAATACGAACAGATGCAGCGTTCCTATCCCGGATACACCTACTACGGCCGGGTGGTTCGCGAGGGCGGGTACATCGTTCTGCAGTACTTCTACTTCTATGTCATGAACGACTGGCGAACGACGTTCTATGGTGTCAACGATCACGAGGGCGACTGGGAACAGGTCATTATCTACCTCTCGGAACAGCCGGATGGTGACCCGAAACCGGAGTGGTTGGCGTTTGCGTCGCACGACTATTCCGGAGATGATCTGCGCCGGCGCTGGGATGACCCGACGTTGACGATTGTCGATGACCATCCAGTAGTCTTCGCCGGTGCCGGCTCGCATGCTGCCTATTTTGAGCAAGGAGAGTATCTCCACTCGGTCAAGTTGGCGTTCCTGCAACCTGTTACCAGTGTGCTTTATGCGCTGGAACGTGTCTGGCGCAATGTGTTGCGGCAGGGTGATCCGGATGTGCTGGTGGGTCGTATCGAGGGCTTGTTGAGCGTTCCGTTTGTCGATTACGCCCGTGGAGACGGGCTGTCTATCGGTCAGAGTGGTGACGCCGAGTGGTCGCCGGAACTGGTCGACGAATCGACGCCATGGGCAGCTAACTTTCAGGGGTTGTGGGGATTCGATGCTCGCGATCCGCTTGCTGGTGAGACTGCGCCCGGCGGACCGAAGTTCAATCGCGATGGCAGCACCAGGAGAAGTTGGCATGATCCGCTCGGGTGGGCCGGCATGCACAAGGTCGCGCCCGGCCCGAGGGCCGAGCAATTGCTCGTGGACCATGTCGAAGGGTTGCGAGCAGAACTCGCCGAGGTTGAAGCATCCTGCGCACGCCTGTCCCACTCGCTTCCGAAGCAGGACCTCGAAGTTCAGGCGTTGAAGCTCAGTAAGCACAATCAACCGCTCATGCGACAGCAGGAAGCGATTCTCCGCGAGGAAGAGCGGGAGTTGAATACGCTCTACCGCCGACGGTCAGAGTTGCGGGAGCGGATTGCAGCAAGCAGTGCCTATCTTGAGCAGATTCGCCAGGATCCGAACGTTGGTGATCCCCAGGGCCACATCGCGCACATTCATCGTCCACAAAGCCAGCGCGTGGTGCTGCTCGGGCGGTTGGCCGAGGGGTGGGCGGCGCTGAGCATCGGCATTGTGCTGCTGGCGTTTGTTGTGCTGGCGCTGACCAATCTGGCGAACCGGTTCACCGTGTTGGCGTTGATCTTTGCACTGTTCCTGCTGGTGGAGGCCGTGCTCTATCGCCGGCTGGAACGGCTATTGTTGAACATTACCGTCACGCTGGCGATGATTGCTGCGCTGGTGCTGATCTACGAGTTCTTCTGGTATGTGCTCGCTGGCGGCGCGGTGGCACTGGCGACCCTCATTATCTCGGACAATGTCCGGGAACTGCGAAGGTAGGGGCGCTTACGCATCCGTCTTGCGGTTGTCCGTCCATTGGCGAGCTTTTGCAACGATGTCGCGCAGGCCGCCGGCTTTGTCTGATGGATCGACCGGCCGGATGTTGAACCGCTCGAGCAGTACCTCAATCAACACCATCAGGGCAACGCCGGCGATGATGACACCAATAACCCAGGGGAGCATGCGGTTCCGTTTCTGTTTGGCTGGTTCCGCTAGCGAATCAGCAGGTAGATCAGGGTGAGAAACACCGGTAGTGCCACGAATGCAGTTCGTATCGTGTGGCAATCGCGCCGTTGCTGTTCGCGATTGCGCTCTGCCTCACGGGTTTCCGGTGGCCGGTGGTCAATATCGATGGTGGCTGTCTCGCGCTGCAATCCTCCCCGGCTCATCCGCCGGGAAGTAGCCAACATCAGCCCGGATCCCATCATACAAAGGACCAGCAACTCGATCATCAGCAGGATGGTGAGCAGTGCTGAAACGGGTTGCCCGGTTAGGAAACCGGTAATCAGTCCAATCACCGCTGAAACGAGGACCAGCCCACAGCCAGCCAGCAGCGACCACCAATGTCTCGCCGGACCATCC
>CAZRNC010000062.1:5656-10791 GCA_964601285.1 uncultured Thermomicrobiales bacterium
CACCAGCACCGCCGCCCGCACCGCCCGCCTCCAGGCACCGGTCATCGCCAGCACTCTTTCGGAAAGGGATATTCAGACGCAAAATCGATCAACGGCTATCATTATCCCTAGTCGGAGTCCTGATTCAAAGGACCAGCCTGCACCGGTAGCCGTCGTGGACGGTTACGAAACGTGAGAGAAGGTCAATGTCGTCTGGCGATATTCTGTTCATTCTGGTGTTCATTGTGCTGCCAACGGCGGTACTGGTTAGTGCTGCCTGGGCGCTGGTCTTCGTGCGTCAGTCACCCGACCGGGTAGCCCGCCGCCAGGAAACCAGGCAGGCCGAACTCTCACCATATCCTGAAACACCTGGCGATGAAGATGACACCATCATCTTCGCGACCGGGAGTTCCGGCGAGGAATCAATCCCGGAACATATCGAGGAAGATCTGCTCCCGGTTGCGCCGGAGCCGACTCCTGAACCCGAACCGGAGCCTGTTCGTCCCCAGTATGAGTCGCAGATTCCCCAGACGACAGAGGATCTCTCTTCGCTTGAGCAACTGCTCGGTGAGCCAGATCCGGAACCGGAGCCAGAACCAGAGCCGGTTGAGGAAGTGCCGGAGCAGGTGAGTTCGGATACCAGCGATCTGCCAGCCCTGGAACCACCATCATCTGAAGAACGTGATGAGGTGGTTGAAGAGGATATTCTGGTCGACGACCGGCCAGGTATTGGTCAGGTTGACCGTCGTCGCAAGCAATCCGCCAGGCTGGTTTCCGGTGAGGCTGATGCTCCCCGTGGACGTGGGCGCAATCGCGACCCACTGCGCCAGGTCCCCCAACTCAGCCGCACCAATCGTCGCCGCGACGACACTCCACCCCCGGACCAGGGGTAGGCAGCAGGTCCAAGCCGTCACAACTTTCTTGCGTCATCCCTCATAGAGCGAATTGCGGAAATACTGGTTGTCATCTCGATCGGAGCGAAGCGGAGTGGAGAGATCTCTCCCTACCCATCGCTGGCAGGGCGGAGATCTCTCCACTGCATTCCGCTTGCGCTCCATTCCGGTCGAGATGACAATCAGTATTCCGGCAAATCGCTCTAGGCGATAGCAAACGCTGTGTGCAGCGCGTTAACAGCGCGGGTGACATCGGCCTGCGGGATGACGAACGAGATGTTAAGTTCGCTGGAACCCTGGGCGATGGTCACAATGTTGATCGCGTTCTCGCCCATGGTGCTGAACACTCGTCCCGCCACGCCGGGGGTTCCTCGCATACCTGCGCCAACGACAGCGACAATTGCCAGGTTGTCGTTGAGCGAAACCGAGAGTACCCGCTCACTTTGGAGATCGCCGGCAAACTCCCGCTCAAGAGCCGCTAAAACCACAGCAGCTTCCGTGTCCTGCACGATGAACGTCACACTGTGCTGCGAGGACGCCTGGGAGATCATGTAGACGTTTGCTCCGGTTGTACCGACGCTGGCGAAGATCCGCGCGGTGACATCGGATACGCCGATTTGCCCACGGCCCTGGACGGTGACTGCTGCCATTCCGGAAATTGACGCGATTGCTTTGGCTACCGGTAGCGGGGCGCTTTCCGTATCGATTCTCGTGCCCGGCTGATCGGGTCGGAATGTGTTCTTGATCCAGAGCGGAATGCCGGCTTCAGCGGCCGGGTGCATCGTCTTCGGATGGATGACCTTGGCGCCGAAATAGGCAAGCTCGGTGGCTTCGTCGTAGGAGATAACATCCAGGGTTCGAGCGTCCGGCACAATTCGTGGATCAGCGGTCAGAACGCCATCGACGTCCGTCCAGATCCAGACTGCTTCCGCCTCGAGCACATTGCCAAGGATCGAGGCAGAGAAATCGGAGCCACCGCGCCCGAGCGTGGTCGTTAGCCCGGTTTCGTCTGCACCGAAGAACCCGGTAACAATCGGCGTAACGCCGCTATCGAACAGGGGTTGCAGGGTGTTTCTTGCCTTGATCCGGGTTTGGTCGAATTTTGGTGCAGCCGAGCCGAATTTGCTGTCGGTCACGATGAGCTGGTCAGCTGGCACGCTTTGGGATGGTACGCCGCGTTCTTCCAACGCCGCGGCGACGACCATGCTGCTCATGCGCTCGCCGAAGGAAACCAACCGGTCTCTGGCGCGTGGTGATAGTTCTCGTAACACGTAGATGCTATAGAGCAGCCGGGCGGCCTCATCGACCAATGTTGCCAGGTTCGCCTCGGTTAACCGCCGGCGCTGGCCAGATGGCAGCAACTCCAGCAGGGCGTGACGGTGTGGCGCGAGCAGGGTCGCCCGTGAGGTTTCGACAGTCTCGGAGTTGCCGGCTTCGGCAGCGGCAGCGGTCGCCAGCAAGGTGTTGGTAATGCCGCTCATGGCCGAAACAATCCCTACAACCGGCCCGTTTGCTGCATGTTGCGCCAGAATGTCAACCGTCTGGCTTATTGCTGCAGCGTTACCAACTGATGTCCCGCCGAATTTCATTACTAGCATCTGTTTGAGGACTCCCATGTTCTGCGATCGACTTTGGCCTGCATGGTGCAACAAGGTAGGATAAACGCTAGTCGCGTGGGATGCTACCATGTGACCTGTGGGCATAGATATTCGATTTGAGCATGGTTTCCGAGAGAACCGGTTGACCGGGCGAGCGGCGAGGCGTGCTGGCAACCACAAAGAGGAGCAGCCTGGTATGGGACGGTCCGTCGCATCGATCCGCACAAATCGCGGTTTGAACTTCCTCGTCGCACTCATCATCCTGCTATCAACAATAGCTATCATCTTCACTCCGCGACCGGTCTCGGCCAACGAGTTTTTTGCGCCGAACGCCGACCAGGTCTATTTTGAACAGACTGGCCAGGTCCTTGGCGGCGCGTTCCTCGAAGCCTGGAACGATCTCGGTGGTGTCGGGCGCACCGGCAAGCCGATTACGGCAGCTGTCCAGCATGGCGACCACTGGGTGCAGTGGTTCGAGTTTGCCCGACTTCAGGTACCTGTGGCCGAGCCATACACCCAGAACGTCGACTACGCGCCGGCCGGCCATCTCTATGCCGAGAAGCTTGGGTACACCAGCTGGCATCCCGCCTTCAAGCGAGTTGACGGGGCAGGTGAGGGCGCACAGTACTTCGAAGAGACCGGCCATACGCTGGCCAACGCGATGCTGGACGCCTGGAACAGCAACGACTATCACGAGACACTTGGCGCTCCGATCTCCGAGGAGTTCCGGGTTGGAGTCTTTATCTACCAGTTCTTCGAACGCGGGGCATTCGCCTGGAATGAGCTTGACGGTGTCGAGCCGGTGCCGATCGGTATTCTCGATGCCACCGCACATGGGCAGCTTGGACCAACGGTTGAGAAGCCGGAAGCAGCGACGGTCTGGAACCAGTTGCAGTTCGCCCGTTCATATCCAGCACCGGGCGAGCGCTGGATTGATGTAAACCTCACCAACTACACCCTGACCGCCTACGAGGGCGATGTCGCTGTCTTGTCCACCTACGTCGTTATCGGCGCCTCGATGGCCCCGACGGTGCAGGGCGAGTTCAACGTCTACTGGAAGTTGGACAAGCAGACCATGGAAGGTATGGGCTGGACCGGGCTTGAGTATCGCCAGGAAGATGTCCCCTGGGTGATGTACTTCTTCCAGGACTACGCAATCCACGGAGCCTACTGGCGCGATTCGTTCGGCTACGCCGGCAGTAATGGTTGCATCAACCTGCCGCTCGGTGTCGCCCAGCAGCTCTACGACTGGACCCCATACGGTGCACGGGTGGTCGTCCACACGGGCTTCTAATCCCGCCGCACCGACATGCTTGAACCCGGCCCCATGGGGCCGGGTTCTGTGTTTCCTGAGTCCGGGTCACGTCCTGACAATGCAATGAATCACTATTCCGACAATTTTGGAAACGTTGAACCTACGCAGAGAAGAACGGCGTTTAGACTGTCATCCTGAGCGAAGCCGAAGGATCTCGTTCCAGCCGACGTGGTGATGGACCACAATCGTTGTGCCACAACCCCGCCGGAGAACCATTCATCGCGTTCCCGGCCGATTCGTGGAGTACCATCTTGACTGAAGGTGCAACACTGGCTCTGGCCGCATTTCAACGCATGGATGCAGATGCGATAGTAGTTGCGTGGGATGAATGATCAGTACCGTTGGCTTCTGCACCAAGAACATGAACCTGTGCTCGTAAGGAGCTCGACGTCAATGTTGCTTGGTGTGGTGCAGAATGCCAAGAGATTCAGGAGGTATGCCCGCAATGTCCTACTTGGTCTGGCCGATACTCTTGCTGATTGGGTTTGGTGGATTTGTGATGGTCGGATATGTGTTAACGAAGCTCCAAGGTGGTGATAGATATGTTGGAAAAGTCGACAAAGAAGTAGTGCGAGGCCATTTATGGTCGCGATGGTTTTAGTGGCCCAGTTGTGTCGAAGAATCGTGCATTTGTCGCCGAACTTGTTGCATTGCGTTGAGGCTGGAATACAGGTTGCACATGGCAAGCACCCCGGCAGGCATGGAGGGGTCGCCGAGCCAAGGATCTTGCTTTCCAACCGAGTGGGGCGAGGTGTATTAACTGACAAGCTGGCTACGGGGTCTCCGGTTCGGCTTGTTCACGATCGGCTGATTCGGGGACGATGACGACTGGTTCGGGTTCAAGCTCCGGTTCGACGGCGGTCTCCTGGACCTCTGAGGAAGGTTCCTCAACCGGCTCTTCGACGGCAGGTTCTTCAATGACCGGATCGGGCGTGGTTTCGGCCGGCTGTTCTGCCGGAACCTCGGCTGGTGTTTCCGCTGGCTGATCAGCAGGAGCGTCTACCGGTTGTTCTGCCGGCTGCTCTTCGACGGGTTGGTCTGCCGGTGTTTCTGCAGGCGTTTCGGCGGGAGTCTCCGCCGGTGCTTCCTCCGGGTTTTCTGCCGGAGTTTCGACTTGTGGCTCTTCCTGGACTTCGGCTGGCTGCTCCACGACGACCGGAACTTCGACCGGAACGAACGGCGGGGCGGTCGGGAACTCGTCGACCGACTGGACTGGCGGCAGTTGCGGTGCGTCGATCCAGTTGACCGGGTACTTCGGAGCAGCGCCCTCGGCCAGTTCGTAACCCTCTGGCTGTGGAATGACGCGGCCAAATCCTTCGACGTGGCCCATCCAGAACGGGGTGTTGAGCG
>CAZRNC010000063.1:0-1414 GCA_964601285.1 uncultured Thermomicrobiales bacterium
TCTACCCCACACCAGTACATGACTATTAGCAATGGACCGAGCACTCAGGATGACAATCTAAACGCCGTTCTCTCCCGCACGAGCGTTGGATCAGAGCGGTTTCAGGCCGGCCTCAATTTCGGCGCGGCGGGGTTCGAGGAATGGAGGGAGCACGAGGCTTTCGCCCATGGTGGCGGCGTCCTCGTCGACCGCAAAGCCGGGGCCGTCGGTGGAGATTTCAAAGAGGATGTAGTTTGGCTCGCGGAAGTAGATCGCCTTGAAATAGTAGCGGTCGATCACCGGAGTGACGCCGAGACCGATTGCGCTGATGTGCTGCTGCCAGGCGGCGTGTTCCTCGTCGTTCGGCGTGCGGAAGGCAACATGGTGTACCCCGCCGATACCGACCTGGCCCGGCGGCAGATCCGGCCGGACGTCGATATGCACCTCGGTTCCGGGTCCGCCCGGGCCAGTTTCGAAGACGACGGTCTGGTGTTCCTCACTGGCCGGTGATGGATACTCCCGCACCTTGCGGAAGCCAAGGACGCGAGTCAGAACCGTTTCGGTTGGGGCAAGCTGGAAGATTGTCAGCCGGATGTGTGATAGTCCGCGGATCTGCTTGTCGGCCGGCACCGGGCTGTTCTCCCAGGGAACGCCGGGCGTTGAGCCTTCGCCATTGTCAGCCACCAGCGCGAGCTGTTGCCCTTCGGGATCCTTGAAATGCAGCATCTCCTGACCGCCGACATCGGCGATGCCGTCGTGCTGGACATTGTGTTCATCGAAGCGTGCCTGCCACCAGTCGAGCGCCTCACGGTTGGCTACCCGCAGCCCGGTTGCGGCGATGTTGCCTGGCCCGGGCCGGTTTGGCGGGCTGTTGGGCCAGTCGAAAAAGGTCAGCTCGGTGCCGGCGTTGCCATCACCATCGGCGTAGAAGAGATGGTAGGCCGAAACGTCATCCTGGTTGACCGTCTTCTTCACCAGCCGCATGCCCAGCACGCTGGTGTAGAACGCGAGGTTGCCGGCCGCATTGCCGGTGACGGCTGTTACATGGTGGAGTCCGCCGAGTTCCATGGTGTTTGCTCCTTCTCTTGGAGCAACTCTACCGCAACACCTGAACGGTAAAGCAGTTTACATAGGCAGTGTATTGCCATAACTATCTGCAACGACGGTCGGTCCCTATTCTGAATTCACCATCAAGTGATGGGAATTGGATCAAACGGGAAAGGACACCGACATGACACGCTCCAGCCTGAGCCTCGCAGCACGCCGTTTGAACCGGCGTCAAATCCTCAAGTACGGCGGCGGGGCCGCCAGTGGTATCGCGTTGGGAGCATTCGTTGGCGGACTGGAACTTGCGCCACTCGGTGAGGGACGTTCCGGCTTGAAGCTGGGGCCGAACCAGGCGCAGGCGTTTGCCCCGGGCAACCAGCACTTCCAG
>CAZRNC010000063.1:1424-10790 GCA_964601285.1 uncultured Thermomicrobiales bacterium
CGCGTTTGGGCACGCACTGATCTCCCTGTCGCCCAGAATCAGGTGAACCGGACCTGGATGTGGGGACCGGAAGCGTTTACCGGTGCATTCGTCGAGCCATATGCCGAGTCACCGGGCGAGGAACGCATCGTCCAGTACTTCGACAAGGCACGGATGGAGATCACCAATCCGGGCGCAGACCAGAACTCGATCTGGTACGTCACCAACGGGCTGTTGGTGGTCGAGTTGATCACCGGCAACATGCAGGTTGGTCACCACGAGTTCAACCCCGGATCACCGGCCCAGGTGAACGTTGCAGGTGATCTGGATGACCCGGACGGACCGACCTACGCAAGCTTCGCCGACCTGCTGGACGCCGAGCCACTGCCAGTGGGCAGCGCAATCATCCAGCGTGTCAATCGCCAGGGCATCGTCAGTTCCGACAGCGCGCTGGCGGCACAGGGAGTGTCGGTTGGCTTTATCGATGAGATTACGAACCACTCGATCGCCGCGCCGTTCTGGGCGTTCATGAACTCCGCCGGCCTGGTCTACGAGAACGGGCAGTTCGTGCAGGCAAACCTGTTCGAAGATCCCAATTTCGCGACTGGCCGCCCGATCAGCGAACCCTACTGGGCCGAGGCGCGTGTGGCTGGCACGGTACGTCTGGTGCTGGTGCAGTGCTTTGAGCGCCGGGTGCTTACCTATACACCGGGCAATCCGGAAGGCTGGCTGGTCGAGGCCGGCAACGTGGGCATGCACTACTACAGCTGGCGCTATGGATCGCTCGATGTGCCGGAAGAGCATCAGGATTCTGGCAGTGACAACGATCATGACGACAACGGTGGCATGCCGGAACCGATCCCGGGCGCTTGCCTGATGCCGGTTTCCGATGCCAAGGACAAGCAGAGCACCCTCGAGCGGCTGGCGCCCTACATCGCAAACAGCGAGGTTCCAAGCGTGCTCGGCGCGGCAGTGCTCCAGATGGCCCAGCGCAACCAGCTTGGCTATGCGCCGGCAAATGAGCTTGAGATGGAGACCTTCGCGACAATGGACGCGCTACCGGCCGATCTCAAGAGCATTCTTGCCTGCTCGGTCGCCACGAACGATGCCCTGCCGGAGCAGGACCGGTACAAGCTGTTCGATGCGGCGGTTCTGGGAATGGGCACCGCGCCGCTCGACCTGGACTGGCTGGCCGAACGGCTTGACTTCGAACTGCAACAGCGCACGTTCCTGAATGTGTTTGGCAGCGTCCAGGCAATGACTCCGCGACCTGGTCTGGCACGCTTCCTGGTCGATGAAGACATCCCAGAATATCCGGTTACCCAGGTCGAGGTCAGCACCATCAATGGTTTGCCGGCGAGCAGTGGCAACCCGGCGAACACACCAGTGACCTACCGGCCAGAGATTCATGCTGGCGACGCTGTTCACATGGTTGGCTACAACTTCTACGATGTTGGAGCGACGGTGTCCATGTACAACACCACGCTCAGCATGGCTCTGCCACCGGTTCCGACACACGTGTTTGGTGATGTGGAGACGCCACTGACCGAGATCATCGATGGTGCCGAGGTCAAGATCAACGACAGCCGCGCGAAGGATCAACTGGTCTTCCGGGTTCCGCCGAGTGCTCTGCCTGGTCTGTACCAGTTCCACATCAATGTTCCGAATTCGCTGGGTCTCCCGGCTGGCGAACACTTTGTGTCGGGCTTCTACTTCCTTGAAGTGCTGCCATCGAACAGCACGACCTATCAGATCACTGCCGAACAGCTGGTCGCGGTCAAGGAGACATCGCCGGCAGGGGCAGGCTCCGATGAAGTCGGCCTGCGGACGATCATGATCGTGGGCGATCAGGACCTCAATCCGGGTGAGGCTGTCGAGAAGAAGTTTGGCATCTTCGACAACGTTGACTCGGGCGACACGCTGAACCTGCAGGAGGTGCTGTTCCAGGGCAGTGGCTTCTCCAGCGTCGCGTTTACCATCCTCGGACATGAGGTGGACAGCAAGAAGGCCTACGAGAACGAGATCACGGATCTGGCGGAAGCCATTGTGATGATTCTCAAGGAGTCCTGGTATGTGATCACCGACAAGATCATTGCCGGCACCGGTAAGCTGCTCGCCTCGCTGCTGGGGATCAGCAAGAGCTGGGTCGCTGCGATCGCTGCGGCGATCGGAGCAGGGATCGCGCTGGTGGCCGGACTCTGGGCGCCCGCTGACCTGATCATTGAAGATGTCTTCGCCGTATCCCTGCTCGATCTGGCACTGTTGGCAAGCCCATCCATTCCCGCGCCAGAGGTTGCGGAATACGAGTCAGCCCAGGACATCAAGGTCAAGGTGGTCCCGGTTCAAAAGACCGCCGAATACCTGGAGCGCCGCGAGTACGTCAGCGACAAAGAGAATAGCGAATATCACCTCACGCTGCGCTACAAGGCCATCGCCTAGCAGGAACATCCGGTACATCGACAGGGGGCGGCGCAGATGCGCCGCCCCCTTTTCTGTGCTACGCCGTTGGCGGAGACTCGATGAACGAGAGGATCTGTTGCCAGGAGTCGGCGCAGGCGGCCCGGTGCTGGTCGAAGGTACGGTCAAAGTAGCTGTGGGGGGCGCCTTCGTAGACGACCATGTGGTGGGGGACGTTGGCGTCGTTGAGCTGACCGGAGAAGGTTTCGAACTCGGTGACCGGAGTGAAATCCTCGCCGGCTATGAGCAGGAGCAGCGGGGCTTTCATCTCGCCGATCCAGTCCTGGATACGGGAAGGGACGCCATAGAAACCGACCGCGCCGGCCAGTCCGGGTTGCGTTGCCGACTGCCGCCAGGAGACCCCGCCACCGAAACAGAACCCGACGGTGAAGACACGGGTGATGCTGCCGCCGGCCTCACTGCCAAGGTAGGCGATACCTGCGGCGATGTCGGCATCGACGCCGTCCGGGGTGGTCTGGTCGACATGCGGCCGGTAGACGAACGATTCGTCGCGGTTGTTGTCCTCGGCAGTGCGGCCGAAGTAGTCGATCGAGACAGTGTTGAATCCGATCTCGGCGAAGCGGTCTGCCAGTTCCTTATAGAAGGCGTGCAACCCGCGGACGTCCGGCAGGACGACAATGCCGGTCCCGTTCGGGTGTGCTGCCCGGCTGACATAGGCCATGAAGTTGGTTCCATCAGCTGCGGTGAGCGTCAGGTCCTCACTCGAGGCGACACTGCCTCCGTTGGATGGCGGGATCGGTGGACTCGCGGAGTCGTCGTAGCACATGGTTGGTTGTCCTTTCTTTCTCTTATTGTAGCGGTGCGGTGATGAGACCCAGCCCATCGAATCAACAATCAGGAGAAGCTAACCCAATCCGTCCAGCACCTCCTTGTTCACGACGTGGATCGGGGTTCCTGCGTGCCAGGCGAGGATTTGGTCGTAGATCTCGTTGTATTGCGAGTCCAGATTTTCGCGGGTGACGTAGCCGATGTGCGGGGTGGCGATGACGTTGGGGTGGTTGATGAGCGGATCGTTCACATCGGTGAGCGGTTCGTGTTCGTAGACATCGACCGCAGCGTGGCCGGGGCGCCCGGCGTTGAGGGCGGTCAGCAGTGCGCCGGGTTCGACGAGCGGGGCGCGGGAGACGTTGACGAAGAGGGCGTCCTCACGCATGGTCGAGAGGTCCTGCAACGTGATGATGCCGTGCGTTGCCGGCAGCGACCGCAGGTGGACCGAGACGATATCCGAACTGGCGAAGAACGCTTCACGGCTTTCCGGGACGGCTTCACCGTCGGCTTTGGCACGTGCGCGGCCGTTTTCTGATCCCCACCACTGGACGTTGAGGCCAAACGCCCGTGCGTATTCAGCAACTGCTCCGGCGATTTTGCCGTAGCCATAGAGTCCGATCGTGCTGCCGCGCAGGGTTCGTCCCGGTTCGGATTGCCAGTTGCCGGCTTTGAGCGATGCAAGTTGGGTTGGGAGTTGTCGCCAGGTGGAGAGGATCAGCGTCCAGGCCAGCTCGGCCGTGCTGTAGGAGGGTTCGCCGCCGCTGGTGTTGGCGCTGAAAATGACACCGTTGCGGGTGCAACCTTCGAGGTCGATATGCGGTCCGCCGCCACGCTGGCTGATGAGCTTGAGCTTCGGCAGCCGGTCGAGCAGGTCGCCATCGATTTTCGTGCGTTCGCGCATCAACACCAGCACATCGGCATCCTGAAAACGTTCGGCCAGGATGTCGTTGTCCTGGACATGATCGTTCCAGACGGTGACGTTGAACCCGTCCAACTTCTGGAAACTGGGCAGTGTCGGGATGGTGTTGTGGTAGTCGTCGAGGATATGGATGTTGGGCATGGGTGTTCCTGTTCTGTTTGGTGGATACAGTTTCAGCATAAGCTGGCCGGGATTCGTACGGGAGAGGCGCTGCCTCTCCCCTGGTGCCACTTCGCTGAAATCAATAGCACCTGTGGCGAACCAGCGGATCGTTCCGATCCGGGGAGAGGCAGCGCCTCTCCCGTACGAGGGTACGAGGGACGGGGTTCTTCCCGCTCGTCCTACCCAACAACGTCCCGGAAGACGCGCAGGTAGTTGAGGCCGAGGAGCTTGCGTAGCTCTTCCTCGTTGAAGCCGGCGGCGGCCAGGGCGACGGTGATGTTCGGCCAGTCGCCGAAGCTGGCGAACCCGTCGATGGCGAATTCGTCGCCAATCCGGTGCTCTTCGGTGCGGAATCCACCCCAGTTGAAGTCGCCGGGCAATCCTGCTCTCATCCCTTCCGGGTACTTGACCATGCTGTTGGTTCCCGGGCCGGGGCCGGCCTTGTCGGTTCCGATGCCGACATGGTCGATGCCGCAGACATTCACCAGATGCTCGATGTGGCGGACAACATCGGCAATCGTCGCACCGGTCGTTTCGCGGATGAAACCGGGGATCACCACCACGCCGAAGTAGCCGCCCTGGTTGGCGATCTCCCGTGCGAACTCATCAGTCTTGCCGCGGTCGTGTTTGGCAACGGCATCGCTGGTGGCGTGGGAGACGATCACCGGCGCGGTCGAAACTTCCATGGCGTCGCGTCCCAGCTGCTCGGTGCAGTGGCTGACGTCGACGATGATGTCGTATTCGTTCAGCCGCTGGACCACCTCGCGGCCAAAGTAGGTCAGGCCCGATTTGTGCATCTCGGTACAGCCATCACCGACCAGATTCCGCAGGTTGTAGGTGAGCTGGACCATGCGCAATCCAAGACCGTGGAAGTAGCCGATGCGGTCGAGATCGTCACCGAGCGGAGTGGTGTTCTGGAAGTCGATGATGACACCGCGCTTGCCTTCGGCGTGGGCACGTTCGACATCTGCTGCCTCACGCACGATCAGCATGTCGTCGCGCAGGCTGTTGACGATCGAGTGGGCGTTGGCGATCTTCTTGAACGCGGATTCGAACGACTGGGAGATCTTCGGTGTGCCAGAGTAGGTTCCACAGGCGGCAGTGACGCCGGACTGCTTCCACATGTCCAGATATTGCTGGCGGGCAGCTTCGTTGGTGGCGATGTCCCGTGCCATGATCGCTTCGAGGATCGGGTTGGCCTCGGCCTGGGTGCGGCCCAGTTTGTGTAGCTCTTCAACGGCCTCCTGCATGGCCGGCGTTGAGACGAGACCGCTGGTGAGCGGTGGCTGCTGGGTGTCAATCACGATCGAATCCTCGTGAATGGCCAGTGCCTCGTCGGCGCTGAGCACCGGCGTGTCGCGATATGCCATAGATTGTCCTCCTTCGGGGGAATGTGCATGTATCAACGTTCAGTCCGGGGCATTCTAGCAATGCCGACCCTGCCAGCGGTGTATGCTTTCGCGGCGATTTCGAAAACATGGAGCGATGGAGCATGGCGATGGAGATTCGTGCTGCCCGAGTGGGCGAGGATGGTTTGCTGTCCGATCTGGCGTTTCGCTCGTCCCGGGAGCATTGGAACTATCCGCCGGAGTTCATGGAGTGGGAGCCGGAAGCGATTGCGATCACTCCGGATTTTCTGACCGAGCGGATCATGAACCTGCTGGAGATTGATGGCCGGATCATCGGGTTCTATGTGCTCAGCGGCGAGGCTCCGGAGATGGAGCTTTCCCGGATGATGATCGAACCGGACATGATCGGCAAGGGCTACGGCCGGCTGCTCTGGGACCACGCCGTCGAGACTGCCCGTAGCCACGGAGTCCGGCTGATTACCCTCGATGCCGACCCCAACGCCGAGCCGTTCTACCAGCGCATGGGCGCCGTCACCACCGGCGAGCTCGACCTGATCCCGCCAATGCTTCCGAACTGGCGGGTGAAGACGATGGTGTTTGAGGTGGGACGTATGGATCAGTGAGTGTTACTCATTGCATTGAGGTGCGATCGTTGCAATGGGTATACTTACTTGCAATGATTTTGGGCAGGAGGTACATCTAATGAAAGAGCTCGTGACAACGATGACAGAGCGTGGGCAGGTAACAGTGCCCGCGGAAGTGCGCCGGTTGTTGGGACTTCGTCCCCGCGACAAGGTGGCATTCACGATTGAAGATGGCGAAGTTCGGATCAAACCGGTGGAGTTTACAGTTGAAACCGCCTACCGCTCTGTGAAGCGTCTTCACCCAGAACTTAGCGTTGATGAGACGATTGAGTTGGCGAAGGAAGAATGGGTCGACGAGATGGTCGAGAAAGTTGTGCGGACATTGAGTACCCCATGAGGTTCGCGGATACGAACGTCTTTATTGGCTTCCTTATTGACCCCGTTAACGAACTCGAAGAGACGCGCTCGCGTGCTTGCCACGCATTGATTCAACGAGTTCAACTGGGCGAAGAAGAGATAGCAACAACTGAAAGCGTGCTACTCGAGGTGACCCATATTCTTACTTCACCCCGACAGTATGGACTCTCACGTGCAGAAGTAATTGGACGGCTTAAGCCTATTCTCTCAATGACAGGATGCAAGCTATCCAACAAGAATAGCTGTCTCGCGGCGCTTGATCTCTACGCGTCCCATTCGTTCCTGGACTTCGTGGATGCGCTTCTGGTGGTCACTGTGGAGCGACGAGACCCGCCTGAGGTCTATTCTTACGATTCAGACTTCGATCGCATGCCCGGAGTTGTACGTGTCGTTCCTCCGTTGCCCGACCAGGATCAGCCCGTCGATTGAATGAACGAGCCGGCGCGACTGCGCCGGCTTTCTACGTCGGGCCGTCCTGAAACTACCCTGCCGGCGTGTGGTTGATCATCCATTGGACGCCGAATCTGTCGATGAACCAACCCCAGTAGTCGCCCCAGGGGGCATCCTGCATTGGCTGGAGCGTGGTGCCGCCTTCGGAGAGCGCGGCGAAGAGCCGGTCGGCATCGTCGCGGTTGTCGGGGAGCAGGGCGATCGAGGAGTTGTTGCCCAGGACCAGATCGTTCATCCCCTCGAAGATGTCGGCACCCATCAGGAGATGTCCACCAAGAATCGGCAGCCGGATGTTGACGATCAACCTGTTCGAGGGGTCACCAGTCATGTCGCCATGGCGTGCGACCGGACCGATAAATTCTGTTCCGAACGCTTCCTTGTAGAGATTGAACGCTTCTTCGGTTTGCCCCTTGAAATGAAGATAGGTACTCGTTTCCGCCACGCATATGCTCCTTGTGTTCTGGCTGCAATTCATCGCAACCAAACGGTAGCAGATGACGAACGAACGTGCAACCAGAATGTTGCGTGATCCGGAAGCTCATCGTTCCAGCGGGGCGTCCAGCAGCCGGGGGATGTACTCCAGCAACTGGGAGCGATTGTCGAAGGTTCGGCTTTCGACCAGTTCGAGGACGAAATCCTGGTAGCCGTCGTAGATTCGCTCTTCTCCAGTCTTTCCGGTGATGACGGGGAAGACCACGACCCGGAACCTGTCGACCAGGCCGGCTTCCATCAGGGAGCGGCAGAGGCTTACGCTGCCGAGGGTATGGATCGGTTTGGTGGCGTTTCGCTTCAGGTCGGTGACCAATTCCACGAGATCGCCGGATAGCACGGTCGTGTTGGGCCAGGCATAGGGCGGTTGCAGTGTGGAGGAGATGACCACCTTGTCCATGGCGGCGAGTCCGGTGAGTGATTCGGTCTCTTCTTCGCTGAAGTTCTCGCTGGCCTGCGCCAGTTCAGCCATCAGCTTGTAGGTTCTTGATCCCATCAACGCGATGAAGCTGCTCTCCGGTTGCTCCCCGAGCCATCCGAGATACTCCGGCCCTTCCAGCCCCCACCAACCCGGCCAGCCATCGGCGGAACCGTAGCCATCAAGCGAGGTGATGAAATCGACCATCAACTCCTGGGTTTCCCCGGTTGGTTGTTCGTTCATGATTCCTCCAGTGTGCGTCGTCAGGTCCGTGTTGTCGTGGATTCATGTGTGGAAGGAATAGAGCCGGCGCGATTTCGCGCCGGCTCGTTACATGGGTGGCCTAGCCGTAGGTCTGTTCGGAGTAGTTGACCATCCACTGGATGCCGAATTTGTCGGCAAAGGCGCCCCAGTAGTCGCCCCAGAACATATCTGTCATGGCCTGGTAGACAATGCCACCTTCGGAGAGAGCGGTGAAGAGCCGGTCGGCTTCTTCCTTGCTGTCCGGATGCAGCGCGATCGAGAAGTTGTTCCCGATAACAAACGGTTGGCCAAGCATCTCGTCAACGACATCGGTAGCCATGAGAATGTGTCCGTCAAGAATTGGCAATGCAATGTTCATGACGGCTTTGGCCTGCTTGTCGGTAAGCCCTTCGGCGCCGGGCACATCGCCATGGCGCATAACAGGCCCCATGAATTCGGTGCCAAAGACATCCTTATAGAAGTTGAACGCTTCCTCAGAGGTTCCGGGGTAGTTCAGGTATGTGCTGACGTGTGCCACAGGGCTACTCCTTTGTATATTGACGCCGCGTCCTTCGCGGCTTCTGATAACTAGTCGAACCAGTAAACCGGTTTTCGACATTTCTGAAAAGATGTCGTGGTAATTTGGTTGCAGCTTATTGAATGCCGGCAGGAGGTGCAGCTTGTTCGACGGGTTTAGTCTGGAATTGATCGAGACACCGGAGGCGACGATCCGGGTGCGCCATGCCGGCAGCGGGCCGCCGTTGCTGCTGCTGCATGGCCACCCGCAGACGCTGGCGATGTGGCATCTGGTGGCGCCGCAATTGGCCGAGGAATTCACGGTGGTCTGTGCTGATCTGCGTGGCTATGGGGAATCCTCGAAACCGGCATCTGCACCGGACCATGAGCCACATTCGAAACGAGCTATGGCCCGTGACCAAATTGCGGTGATGCAGCATCTGGGATTCGAACGGTTTGCCGTTGCCGGCCACGATCGTGGTGCGCGGGTAGGCTATCGCATGGCGCTGGATCATCCGAAGGTGGTGAGCAAACTGGCAGTGCTGGACATCATCCCGACCTCCGAGCACTTTCGCCGGGCGGATGCGTCGTTTG
>CAZRNC010000064.1:0-10773 GCA_964601285.1 uncultured Thermomicrobiales bacterium
TCACCCCCCTACGCCAACCCATGGTCCGGACGGAATAGACCGGGGCGCATCGCATCAAATCAAGGCAATGCAAACGAAGAGCACACCGGTTCAACCTGTCATCCTGAGTACCAGCCCACAGGGGTTTTGCCCCCGTGTCTCATAGACGTAGCCGCGCAATTTATTGCGCCTTTGTTTGATCACAGGGGCGTTGGACAGGCGCAATAAATTGCGCGGCTACGTCTATTGGTGACGACAGAATCCCTGTGGTCCGGTACTCAGGATGACAATTCAGCTTGGTCTGCTCTGGCCAACACTCGCATGAGTTGACGGCGGACGCATTGCAATGCGCCCCTACCCCATTCGGGGGAATCAGCCGGCAACAAAAAAAACGCGGCGGGCCAGGGTGGCCCGCCGCGTTGAGAGGTTCTAGGTCGCCTCGCGCCACATTTCGTGGAAGTTGTAGGCGGCGATGTAAATACCGTTCGGCTTGAAGCCGCGCAAGTCGTGGCGGAGTACCGCCACACGGATGACCTGGGCGTAGAAGACGGCAGCCGGGTCGTCCTGGATCATGATCTGCAGGATTCTGCCGGTCGCATCGACCAGTTCTTCCTCAGTCGTGGCATCACGGGCGACGTCGAGCAGCTCGCCGACTTCCTCGTTGCCGTAGAACATGGAGTTCGAGCCGGCACTACCGGCAGATTCCGGGTGGAAGTTCGGGAAGAGCTGGTTGTAGGAGTCGTTGTAATCCGGCCACCAGCCGCTGGACATCATGTGCGGCCGCTCTTCCGGCGGCGCATCGCCATAGGCCATGTCGATCAATGCCGAGCGGTCGACCCGGTTGATCACCAGGTTCATGCCGATGTCGGCCAGGTTTGCCTGGAACAGTTCGGCGATCGACTGGTCGTTGGCATTGCCATCGGCGACGATGTACTCAAGCTCGTCGCCCTCTGCAACGCCACCTTCCAGCATCAATTCCCGGGCGAGTTCCAGATCGGTCTCGAACAGTGGCACCGAAGGGTCGAAGCCAACAACGGTATCGGCGATCGGACCTTGCGGCTTGCCAAAGCCGAGCAGCACCTGGTCGACAACGGCGTCGTACGGGAAGGCATAGCAGAGGCCCCGCCGTGCTTCCGGAGAGAGCCGGGCGTAATTCAACCGGATCCAGTTGCACTGGGTGGAGTCGTACTCGACGACCTGGACGTCGCTGTTGTTGCGGAGTGCAACGTAGTCATCAGCTGAAAGCACCGCCACTGCGTCGGCATCGCCGGTTTCGACCAGCTGCCGGCGAGTGCCACCTTCCGGAACGACACGGGCGATAATCCGGTCGAAGAAGTGGTGCGGTCCGTGCGAGTAGCCCTCGTAGCGGTCGAGGATGAACCGTTCCTGCGGCTCGATCTCGGTCGCCATGTAGGGGCCGGTGCCGACCATGTTCTGGGCGAACCACTCATGGGCGAACGGGTCGGCTTCGGTCTTGTTCTCTTCCATCGCCGTCGGCGACACGACCAGCGGGCCGTAGTTGGACGCCATGGCGGCCAGGAAGAGCGGCTCCGGCTTGCCACAGGTGAACTTGATCGTCGTTGCGTCGACCGCCTCAATCTGGGCTTCCGGGTCTTCGATAAACCGTTTGATGACGTCGACCGGGCCACGGCCCATTTGGTGGAATCGGACGAAGGAAGCAACCACCGCATCGGCGTCGCAGACACTGCCGTCGTGGAAGGTGATCCCTTCGGCGATCTGGAAGGTGAACTCGGTCAGGTCGTCGTTCGCTTCCCACGAGTGCGCCAGCATCGGCTCGTAGTCAAAGGTACTCTCGCCCTTGAGCCGCAGGAGCATTTCGTAGGTGGCCATGAACATACTGCTGGCCTGGTTGTCATAGGCAGACTGCGGATCGACATCCGGAACACCACCGGTGAAGAGCATGGTGAATTCCTTATTGTCCGATTCGTTGCGGTCTGGCGCGTCGGTCGGGTCTGGCTCGGTATCGTCCGTTGACGGGGTGTTGGTCGCCGAAACGACCGGCACGCGGGTGTTGGTTGGCGCTGCCGGCGCGGCACTGGTGGCGGTGGGTTCCGCTTCGTCATCTTCGCCACATGCTGCAAGCAGTGCCATGATGAGCGGAGAGGAAAGCCCAAGGGCAAGACCACGGTTCAACACCTGGCGACGGGTCAACACCTTCATCCTCGCTCCGAGGAGCAGATCCATGAACTCTGGGTTGTTCTCTCTGGACATGGTTCAGGTACCTCCAATAGTTCCGACTTCGGATGACATGGGTCTGTCGTGTGTCAGTTCCCTTCCGCGGGCCTACCTCACCTGCAGATAACCTCCTTCACCGGCCGGCGGCCGCCTGTGAATGTCTCTTCCGATCAACTTCCGCGGGTCCGCGGGTCGAAGTAATCGCGCAAACCGTCGCCCAGCAGGTTGAAACCGATAACGGTGATGGTGAGGGCAACGCCGGGGAAGGTGAAGTACCACCAGGCATCCCGGAAGAACTGGCGAGCGTCGGCGATCATCGCCCCCCACTCCGGCGTTGGCGGTTGCGCACCAAGGCCGATGAAGGAGAGACCGGCAGTCGCCAGAATCGCAAAGCCAACGTCGATCGTCCCCTGGATGATGATCGGCGTGATCGAGTTTGGCAGGATGTGCCGGCCAACCAGCCGGGGCGAGCTTGCACCGACCGCTCGCGCCGCCTCAACGTAATCGCGCTCCTTGATCTGGAGCACCTGCCCACGCACCAGCCGGGCATACCACGGCCAATAGACGAGGGTGAGCGCGATGACCGTGTTTGGCAGGCTCGGCCCGAGCGCTGCGGCGATGGCCATCGCCAGGATGAGCGCCGGAAACGCCAGGAAGATATCGGTGATCCGCATCAGGATTTCGTCGACGAAGCCACCGCTAAACCCAGCGGCAACCCCGACCAGCGTGCCAACCGGAATCGCGATGACCAGGATCAGGGCTGCAATACCCAGCGAAATCCGTGCGCCGGTCATGATCCGGCTCAGCACGTCGCGGCCAAGCTGGTCCGTGCCCATCAGATGGGTCGTTGACGGCGGTGAAAGGCGCACATCGACGTTTGGCCGCAACGGGTCAAACGGCGAGATGGTCGGGCCGAAAAGGCAGAGAAAGAGGAAAATCCCGATGATGACAAGCGCGACGATATTCAGCGGACTCTCACTGGAAAACCGCCTGACGAAATAGCGCAATCCGGAGCGGTTCTTTGGTGGTGCGCCCTGAAGCAGCATTGCTTGTCCGGCCTGGCTGGTTGCCGTGTCTTGTGCGCTCATGAAACACGAATCCTTGGGTCAAGGAAAATATACATAATGTCAACGAGCAGATTGGCCAGTACATAGCCGAAGCCGATAATCAGCGTGACCGAGATCAGCGAGTTGGGATCCTGGTTCTGGATCGCCTGGAAGGCGTACCTGCCGATACCTGGCCAGGAGAAGACGATCTCCACCAGCAGCGTGCCGCTCAGCAGCAGCCCAAGCTGGAGCCCGGTGACCGTTACCACCGGCAGCAGGGCGTTCTTGAGCGCATGCCGGGTAATGACGATGTTGTTGCGAAGGCCCTTGGCCCGTGCCGTCCGCACATAGTCCTGATTCAGCACTTCGAGCATGGCCGAGCGGATCATGCGGGTAATCGGCGCCAGGGCGATGAACCCCAGCACAAACACCGGCATGATCAGATGCTGGAGCGCGGTCCAGAACAGGCCAAAGTTTAGCGTCAGGAGTGAATCAACGGTATAGAGCGTGGTGATCGTCCGGGGCGGGTCAACACCAATCGGCAGGCGTTGGCCATCCGGCAATAATCCGAGCCGGGCGAAGAAGATGAATTGCAGGAGAATGGCCAGCCAGAATGAGGGCATCGACAGCCCCAGCACAGCGATCACCCGCCCGGCAGCATCAATCGGTGAGTTCTTCCGGACGGCCGAGATGACGCCCAATGGCACGCCGATGACCGTAGCAAAGAGGATCGAACCGAGTGCCAGCTCCGCCGTTGCCGGCAGATAGCGCTTCAGGTCATCCGTCACCGGCCGGCGCGAACTGAGCGACTGGCCGAAATCCAGCCGGACCACGCCACTGATGTATTTGAAATAGCGTGTGACCACCGGGTCGTTTAGCCCGTACTCCTCGCGGATGAGCTCGACGGCAGCCGGGCTGGCCCTGGGACCGGCAATGTTCCGGGCAGGGTCGCTTGGCACGAGATACATCAAGGTGAAGGTAATAATCGAGAGCGCAAGAAGGACGAAGACGAGGAAGAATAGTCTTCGAACGATCAGGTGCATCACCATGCCGGGCCACAAGCCCTTTCATTGCTCGGGCGAGCCAGAGGGTATGGAAGTCCTCTGGATAGGCCGAGACCGCTTCAATTTTCTGGGTCCAGAATGATAGTTTGCGGGATTATATCCAACAGCACGGATCCGGCAACCCTGCCGGGGTTCCACCTTGGCTATGGTCGGTTTCTCGTCGCATCTCTGTTTCCGGACTGATCTGATTCAGGGCAATATAACATGAACATACGTCAGCGGAAGCAAAGTGGACGTATTCCGGCAGCAAATGTGGTGGTCGTGGCGGGTAGTGAAGATCAGGCGATAGCGGTGGCAGCTTCTGTCTCAACATTGACGAAGCCGGCGAGGCGAACCCGCCAGGCAGTTGGGCCGACCGGAGTGACCGTTGGGGTGGGTTTGCGTTCGAACGTCACGTTGTCGCCGACCTGCACCGGCACTTCTCCGGGAATCAGCGTGAAGATGAGATCGGCACTGCCATTATCGGGTTCGATGAAGCCGTAGTTTCGCTTTAGGTCGTAGAAAATCACGGTTCCGGTCTCAACCATTGGTGCACCCTCCTCCAGAAAACCCCTCCGTCTTGCAACGATTGTACTCAGGGATGCGGGAAAAGCGTGCAAATCCGGAGAGACGTTGACATTGATGGGCATTGGTCGATAGGATTTGCGGTCGGGAACATGGTCCCGGCGTTCGATATCACCTCTTGCGCTTATGCGCATGCTGTGATATCGTATCTACGTGCTGGTCAACATGACCGGCACAAATGTTGAAACAGGTTAGTTCCAGGTGACCGGGCGACAACGCCGACGCACCGGAGAATGACGAAGAGGGTCACACTATAATGAGCACTGCAGCCGTCCTGATTGCCAGGATCCGAAGCCGCGAGAAGGTCATGGGCAACATCGCCCGCCGCAACCCGGATACCTTCCGCCACAACCCGTACTACAGCTCACTTAGCTCGGCCGTCACCGCCTATCGCGATGCTCTTTCCCAGATCGAGCGCGAAGGTGTCAACCGCCAGGATCTCGTACTCAACCGATAATTCCAAACCAACCCGATCCGTCAAAGGATCGGGTTTTTCCTTGCATATTCCCATGGGGGTGGGGGTGGAGAGAAACGGACCGCCGGGGTAGCTCCCCAGCGGTCCGTTTCATCGTTTACCCGGCGGACACCTGCCCTCTTACCCGTCATCCCGAGCGAAGTCGAGGGACCTCGACGGTCGAAACCTGACTCCGCCCAGCCAGCCCCGATTCTCGAGGTCCCTCGACTTCGCTCGGGATGACGGGTAAGAGGGGTGACGTTGAGAGGTTTGGAATGACATCCTCCTCGACGCAACCAGGCTTGACGGCTACGCTTTGATTGGTGGAGGATGCACGGGCCGCGGGTAGCGCGGCGTATCAGGTCGGGACGAATACCATGTCACTCCTCGACATCATGCGGCAGATCGATTCCCTGCCAACGCATTGCGATCAGGATGGCTTCCCGCTGGTGAAAATCGGCGAGGAACTCTTCTGCTCGGTCGAATATGCCGATGGTCTCATCGGTGGCCAAAAGGTGCTGGGCGTCGCCATGGGCGAGCGCTTTATCGAACTGCTGATGGCCAATGGCTACCAGATTCCGCTCACCTGTCCCTGTTGCGGGGGCGAACTGCACCTGCGCGATATGCAAATCCAGGAGCTTCGCGGCCTGCTGATCGGCCGGACATTGGAAGGTTTCCGTCACGGCGAGTGGGTCGGCAAGGGCGTCCCGCCGGATCGCCATCCCATGTTTGCCTTGCAGTTCAGTGGCCAGGAAGACCGCAAGGAACGCACCATCGAGGTCTCGCTGGAGTCGGTCCGCCTGATCGGCAAGCCCAAGGTAGCAGCCGATCCCCAGGCCTGATGCGGGCGGTCGTGTACACTCTCTGATTGCGAACGCTGGCATACTACGGGAGGCCGGAACCACTCTTGAAAATCTTCGATACACATGTGCATTTCCCCTGGGGTGAGGATCGCGACACCGACGAGGTGATCGAACAGCTTGTTGCTGAAGCCGCAGCGGCAAACGTGGTCCATATGTGCCTGCTCGGCTCGCGGTTCGGCGATTACAACGACCGGGTCACCCGGGCTATCGAACTCCACCCGGAGCTGTTTTTCGGGCTTTATGGCATCGACCTGGATGAGCAGGGGCCGGACGACGTCCACGAGGCAGCCCGTCGCGGCTACCGTGGTCTGAAGATCATCCTGCCGCTGAAGCGCTATGACCATCCGGATTACTTCCCGATTTACGAAGCAGCCGAAGAGCATGGCTTCGTCTGTCTGTTCCACACCGGCGTCGTCGGTGGCGGGGCGGACTACCGCGAGGTCGACCCGTTCGACCCGGCCGTGATCGAGCGCGTTCGCAGCATGGAAGAGCGCAGCCGTGGACGGGGCGTTTCGTCGGCCCACATGGAGCCGATTACCCTGGATACCATCGCCTTCACCTTCCCGTTCCTGAAAATTATCGGCGCGCATCTGGGTATCGGCTATTACGATCTGGCCTGCCACGTCGCCCGCTGGCGGCGGAATGTCTTCTTTGACATCTCCGGTGGCGAGATGGTGCGCAGGCATCTGATCGAGCGCAAGCTGGTTCCGGCCGAGATCTCCCACTACAAGCTGGTCTACGGCTCGGACAACAACCAGCGCTTTGCCGAGGAGATTCGCGACTGGCAGACAGTGTTCGATCTGTTGCGCATGCCGGAAGAGCACCGCGAGCGTATCTTCTATGGCAATGCGGCACGCCTCTTTGGCGTCATCCCCACCGAAGTCTTCCCTTCCCCCGAACCTGCCGGAGCCGCGACCGGCGACGATCGCTAGCCGAGCAGGCTGGTCACCGTCACCGGTAGGAGCGGCAGTGAGGCGGGCATATCCGTGCCCGCTTTGTGTTGTGCGGCGAACTTGAGCAGACTCACGGGGGCAAAACAATGAACCATGCAGAAGCACTACAGGGCAAAAAGCTCGCATTCCTGGGTTGCGGCACGATGGGCGAGGCGATCATCGCCGCGCTGCTGAACGGCAACCTGGTAACTGCCGACCAGATCTCCGGCTCCGAGCCGGTCGCTGCTCGCCGGGACGATCTGGCGCAGCGCTATGGCGTTCATATGACCGGCTCCAACACCGAGTGTGTGGCCGGCGCGGACATCATTCTGTTGACCATCAAGCCGCAATCGCTCGATTCGGTCGCTGCCGATTTGCACGGCACGCTGACACCGGACCAGGTGGTCGTCTCGATTCTGGCCGGCTCCTCAATCGACCGTCTGACGACCGGGCTGGGACACCGTTCGGTCGTGCGGGCGATGCCGAACACCCCGTCGCAAATCGGCCAGGGCATGACCGTCTGGATGGCAATGCCGGACGTGACGGCCGAGCAGCGGGTTGTCGTTGCGGCAGCGCTCAGCGCGATGGGGCACGCTGTCCAGGTTGAGAGCGAAAACGAGGTCGACATGGCCACGGCGCTCTCCGGAACCGGCCCGGCCTACATCTTTCTGGTGATGGAATCACTGATCGACGCCGGGGTCCACATGGGCTTCTCCCGGAGGATCGCCGAGGAGCTGGTGTTACAGACGATGATCGGCTCGGTGCTCTTCGCCAAGGATTCCGGCCTGCACCCGGCCGAACTGCGCAACATGGTCACCTCGCCGGGCGGCACCTCGGCGGCCGCCATTTACCAGATGGAAAAGGGCAGCCTGCGCACCGTCATCTCCCGCGCCGTCTGGGCCGCCTACCAGCGCACCCAGGAGCTTGGCGCCGGCGACAACGGCAAGACCGCCCCGCCACAGGCAGGTTAGTGGCGCTACGGTATGCTGTCGTCATGAGTACCAACGGCACATCGCCGCTGCGCACCGAACAGAATCCACCGCCACTCCCGACCGTTGAGGGTGGGTTTCAGACCGTACTGGCCGATCCGCCGTGGCGGTTTGCGAACCGCACCGGCAAGGTAGCGCCGGAGCATCGCCGGCTGGACCGCTATTCGACGATGAGCATCGAGGCGATTTGCGCCCTGCCGGTTTCCTCGGTGGTTGCTGGCGACGCCCACCTCTATCTCTGGGTACCGAATGCACTCTTGCCAGACGGTCTGGCAGTGATGGATGCCTGGGGATTCCGCTACGTCTCAAACATCATCTGGTCGAAACGGCGCAAGGATGGCGGTCCGGATGGGCGTGGTGTCGGGTTCTACTTCCGCAATGTCACGGAAATCCTGCTCTTCGGGGTACGTGGCTCGCTGCGGACACTTGACCCCGCCCGGAGCCAGATCAACCTGATCGAAAGCCGGAAGCGGGAGCACTCCCGCAAGCCGGACGAGCAGTACGACCTGATCGAACGCTGCTCTCCTGCGCCCCGGCTGGAGCTGTTTGCCCGCTATCCTCGTGACGGCTGGGCGGTCTGGGGCGACGAAGCCGCCCCGGAGATCGAACCACGCGGACGGGTCTTCCCGGGGTATGCTGTTCCAGAGGATTCGTAGGGACGTATTGCATACAGAACGTTTTATGGTTGGCCGCAAGGTCGCAATCTCGCTGGTAATCCTGCTACTGTTCGCAGGACTGCTCTGGAGCGTTCCGCCAATGGCGATCCTGCTCTCGCTCGTTGCCGGGATTGGGCTTGGTGCCGTTTGGCGAACGTGGTGGTTGCTGGCGGTGATCGCCGGGTCGGGGGTGATACTCTCGATCATCTACCACCTGACCCGCGGGCCGGAAATCAACACCGGCGCAATGATCCTGCTCGGAGTGATGGCAGGTTGGCTACCGGCGATCGTCGGAGCATCAGCCGGCCTGGTTGCCGGCCGCCTTGTCGCGGAAATCCGGGACCGCTAACAGACGAAGGAGCGTAGATGTCACCAGCTGAACGACAGGGCCGGATTCTGCTAGCCGGCGCGATGGCGATTCTGTTCATCAGTGTCTTCATCAGCATGATAAACGCAAACCCCTTCACCCCCGGCTTCCTCTTCGCCGGCGGCATGGCCGTGGTCGGGCTGTTCCTCTTCCTCCGCGGACGGGCGTAGCCTCTTTCACCGTCATCCCGAGCCTCCCCCTCCACCGTCATCCTGAGCCTCCCTCACCGTCATCCCGAGCGAAGTCGAGGGACCTCGAGAATCCGGGCTATTCAGGAGACGTCAAGTTCCGATCCTCGAGGTCCCTCGACTTCGCTCGGGATGACGGTCTAAACACCGTTCTTCTTTGCGGACGTTCGATGATCCTGGAATAGCAGCAACACCTGCCCCTTGCAATACACCCCTACCCCTGCGGGGAGAACGCGGAAGCATCCCCCTCACCAACCGGCTATTATCGAACCAGCAGACGAACTATCGATATGGCACAGGAGGTAGACCGGTGAAGCTGGGGTTGACGTTGCCGAACCGTGGGGTGTTGCTGGATGTGACGACCGCTGCGGAGATGCTGGATATGGCGGAGATTGCGGACCGGAGCGGGATGATCAAGTCGGTTTGGGTTGGGGATAGCCTGCTCGGCAAACCGCGGATGGAATCGATCGCCCTGCTTGCCGGCGTCGCGGCGCGTACCAGCCGGGTGCGAATCGGGCCGGCCTGTATGGCGAGTTTCCCGCTGCGCGATCCTGTTCTGCTCGCCTATCAGTGGGCCAGTCTCGATCTGCTGGCCGAAGGTCGGACGGTGATGGTGGCCTGCACCGGGATTGTCCCGCAGGATGGTGGGAAGATCGAGGGTGAACTCTACGGACTGGAATCGAAGGACCGGGTAGGGCGGCTGATCGAGTGGATCAAGCTGCTGAAACTGCTCTGGACCGAGGACAACGTCAGCTTCGAGGGCAAACACTACCGCTGCGAGGGCATCACGATCGAGCCGAAGCCGGCGGCCAAGCCACGTCCTCCTATCTGGATCGCCAACAATGCACCGGCCAGCTTGCCGGAGGTCGTCAAACGAACCCATCGCCGGGTGATCCGGCATGCTGACGGTTGGGAGACGTCGATCTCCGATCCGGATGACGTCCGCTGGCGGCTGGAGGACATCCGCAGCCAGGCGGCCGAGATGGGTCGCGACCCGGCGACCATCGAAACGCATCTCTATCACAACATCAATATCAACGAAGACCGTGCGGCCGCGCTGGAAGAGTCGAAACGGTTCCTGGATCTCTACTACTCATGGGATACGCCGGACGAGCGCGTTGATACCTGGACCGCCGCCGGCTCGGTCGATGAGTGCATCCGTCACCTCAAGGAGTACGAAGAGATGGGCATCGACGAAGTGACCGTCCGGATTACCGGTTGGGACCAGATGGGCCAACTGGAACGGTTTATCAACGAGGTCGCACCAGCGTTTGGATAGACCCATTACCAGCATGCTGTCGCTACAATGCCCGGAGCTATTCGAGGTCTTTCGGTTGGTGACAGGAGTAAGCGTTCATGCGGGTATTGATCTCAGTTGATATCGAAGGTGTGGCCGGGCTGGTGGGCCGGGAGGAGCAGTCGCACGGGAATCCGGAGTTTGAGCGGGCCAGGCGCTTGATGACCAACGAGGCCTC
>CAZRNC010000065.1:0-10745 GCA_964601285.1 uncultured Thermomicrobiales bacterium
CCTTGTCCGCCGAGAAGGTTTCGTAGACGATCTCGCCAACTTCCGCACCATCCAGCGTATAGGCGAAATCAGCTTTCAGATCACCTGGCAGATCCGCATGGACACCGCGGCCGATCTCCTCATCCGGCGTGAAGCAGATGCGGATTGTGCCGTGAGGTATATCGGTGTTGTTCAGCAGGTGCCCGGCCATTGCCATGACGATCGCAATGCCGGCCTTGTCATCCCCACCGAGCAGCGTCGTGCCGCTGGCCGTGATGATGTCCTCGCCGACCTTGCTGGCCAGATAGGGCGAATCCCCCGGCGATAGCACCAGGTCCGGCGCATATTCGAAGGTAATGTCGCTGCCGTCGTAGTTGCGGTACACGACCGGCTGGACACCGTTACCGCTGAATGCCGGTGCGGTGTCGACGTGCGCCAGAAAGGCAACCGTCGGAACCGTGTGGGAAACAGTTGCCGGAATCGTCGCCAGCACGGCTCCATAGCTGGTGAGTGTGACATCCGATGCACCGATCTCGTTGAGTTCCTCAACGAGCAGGTTCAGCAGGTCATACTGCTTTTCGGTACTCGGTGTTGTTGGTGACGTCTCGTCACTCTCGGTGTCGATCCGCACATAGCGCAGCAAGCGTTCTTCAACTTCAGCGTCAATTGCCTGGTTCAGCGAGTCCTGTTCGCTCATGTACTCCACTCCTTCATACGTCCGCGACAGTTGCCCCGGACATTGAGGGGTCCGACGCAAACAGATTCAGTCCCAGCCGTTGGGAGAGCAGCCGGGCGGTCAGCTGTCCCTTGACGCTGTTTCCGGCGCTATCCAGCCGAGGGGCAAATACCCCCATGCCGCCCTTGCCGGGGGCACTGGTGACAATTCCTCCTCCAATTCCGCTCTTGCCGGGCAACCCTATGTCATACAGCCAGTCGCCGGAGGTTTCATACAGGCCGGCGGTGGCCATGACTGCAAGCGTGTGGTGCGCGTCCTCTCCGGAAATCACCCGTTCTCCGGTCTGCGGGTTGACACCGCCATTGGCCAGCGTTGCGCCCATCACGGCCAGATCGCCGGCGGTAACGTTCAACGAGCACTGCCGGGTGTAGAGCGCGGTTGTCTGCTCCGGTTCGAAATAGAGCCGGTCGTAGCTCCGGAGCATCTGGGCAATGCCACGGTTGCGGTGGTTGGTTTCCATAGCCGATGCGTAGACGGCTTCGTTCAACTCCAGCGTGCGGCCGGCAAACCGGGAGAGTCCGTTGTGGATGCAGTTCCATTTCTCTTCCATCGTGGATCCGGGCACCAGGCTGGTTGTTGCCAGCGCGCCGGAGTTGACCATCGGGTTGGTCAGCCGGGCCTCGCTAAGCTCAACTGCCATGATCGAATTGAATGGCAGGCCGGTAGCATTGACACCGAGTTTTTGACGTATCTGGTCCGCTCCCAGCACAGAACAGACCAGTCCGAAGATAAAGGGTTTGGAAACACTCATGATCGCGAATGGCCAATCCGCATCGCCGACGGTGTAGATAGCGCCATCAACACCGGCAACCGATATGCCAAACAGGTCGGGCGACACCTCGGCGAGTGCCGGGTAGACATCGGCCGGCAGCCCATCGGAGTTGCCGGCGAACCGGGCGTGCGCCTCGTACATCAATGCCCGGACATGCTCGGGAAGCGGGAGATGCCCGGTCGAAGTGACCAGGCGCTCTCCGCTATTGTGTTCCTGCCGCATCGGGTTATCGGATGTTTGCGACATGTTGTCTCACGTTCCCGGACCGCGTCCTGGCGCTACAGGTTGGCAAGTTCGTCAAGGTAGACAATCGCCGTTTCGATGCCCCTGTGGAACATCTCAATGGTGAAGCGTTCGTTTGGCCCGTGAAGGCCATCGTCATCAAGGCCGTAGCCCATCATGACAACCGGAATCTTCATCAGGTTGTAGATATCAGCCACCACCGGGATGCTACCGCCGCCGCGGGTGAACGCCGGGGTTGCCCCCCAGCCCCGCTCGTAGGCACGTGCGGCGGCCTGCATCTCCGGCAGGTCGTAGGAAATGAGTGCTGGTGCGCCGGTGGTAATCAACTCCACCCGGACGTTGACCGTCGGCGGTGCCAGCGATTCGATGTGCGCCTTGAGTTGGTCAAAGATCTTCATTGGGTCCTGATTGCCAACCAGCCGGCAGCTGATCTTGGCCATTGCCTTTGCCGGGATGATCGTCTTCGGGCCGGCGCCGGTCCAGCCGCTGCCGATACCGTTGATCTCCAGCGTTGGCCGGGCGGAAACCCGCTCCTTGATGCTGTAATCCGCTTCGCCCCACTGGGCCGGTGCGCCGGTTGCTGCCAGCAACTCCTCTTCGGTAATGCCGGTCTTGGCCACCTCAGCCCGTTCGGCTTCGGTTAGCGGCACCACGTCATCATAGAAACCCTCCACCGCGATGCTGTGGTCCGGGTTGTGCAGTTTGGACAGAATTTCTGCCAGTGCCAGAGCCGGATTGTGGACTGCACTGCCCCAGAATCCGCTGTGCAGGTCGTCGGTCGGCCCGTCGACATGCACCTCGATGTAGGTCATTCCGCGCAGGCTGTGCAGGATCATCGGCCGGTCGATGGTTGGCATTGAGGAGTCGCTAATGACACAGACGTCCGCTTTGAGCAGATCGAGATTTGCCTCGATGAACGGCAACAGGTTCGGCGAGGCGACTTCCTCTTCACCTTCGAGGAAGACCTTGACGTTCACTGGCGCTGCGCCGGTTGTTTTGAGATACGACTCCAGCGCCTTGATGTGGATGAAGAGCTGACCCTTGTCATCGGCTGAGCCACGGGCGTAGATCTTCCCGTCCTTCTCGACCGGTTCGAAGGGCTCGGTATTCCAGCCATCTTCGATACTGGCCGGCACAACGTCGTAGTGGCCATAAACCAGCACCGTCGGCCTGTCCGGGCCGGCACCCATCCATTCGCCGTAGACGACCGGGTGTCCTGCTGTCGGAGCAATTTGCACCTTATCCAGACCCAGCTCGTTGAGGTGCGCTTCCAGCCATTCGGCGGCCCGTTGCATGTCCGGCTGGAACTCCGGCTCGGTGCTGACACTCGGGATTCGTAGCAATTCGTGCAGTTCCTGGCGGAACCGCCCGG
The DNA here is from genome assembly GCA_964601285.1 of uncultured Thermomicrobiales bacterium. Taxonomy (GTDB): domain Bacteria; phylum Chloroflexota; class Chloroflexia; order Thermomicrobiales; family CFX8; genus CAYWXR01. Next base: position 3,103 of record CAZRNC010000065.1, read on the forward strand.
CGTGCTCCCGTGAGTATTGTCGTGCGGCATCGGTTGCGGATTCGGTCATGTCGGTGCTCCTTCCTGTGCGACTTCCAGACGATCGTTACCCGTTCCGGCAGGTGCCGGTTCGGGATCCAGTGGTAGGTTGGCGTCGCCATCATCCAGTTCGGGTGGCAACTCTCCCGGTTTGTAGCCAGGCAACCCGCCTGCAGGGACGATGCCGAAAAGCGACAGCGCTGCAAGTACCAGGAACGACAGCTTCAGGGCCATCAGCCGGGAATCTTCATTGATCTTTTTCGCTTCTTCGAGATGTCCCGGGTCGGTTGTCAATGTCGTCAGGCGTTCATACAACTCCTCGTTGGTGAGGAAATCGATGTTGTCCACGTTCACACGGGAGATCAGCTCCGGCGGCAGTGTGGGATGGTCGGTGAGGCTGGCGTTGATCATGAAGGCCAACAGCGCGACAGCCAGCAGGCTGGCGAAGGCGGTGCCGAGGCCGGTTGCCAGGTTATTGACCGTGCCGCGCAGCGCACCGACATGGCCGGCCAGCGACGCCGGGGATGCCGACACCAGCACGTTGAACATCAGGGTTAGCAGTGCGCCCTCGCCCAGTCCCATGACGATCAGGCTGAAGATGACTGCCAGGTTGCCCCAGTCGTTCGCAACGGAAACCGAAAACAGGACCAGGCCGATTGCGATGGTGATGAAGCCGAACCGCGCGATATGACGCGGCGAAAGCCGTGAATAGAGTTTCACGACCATCGTTGCTGCAGCGAAGATCGCCAGGGTGTAGGGGATGATGGCGATCGCCGTCGCCATACTGTCCCGCCCCTGAATAATCTGGATATAGAGTGGGATCAGGAAGCTCACAGCCGGGCCAAGCGCTGCAACGATCAGCAGGCAGACAGTGGCCGCCCGTTCTCCGGGAGCTTCCAGAATCTCCTGTGCAAAGAGACGCGGTTTGCCCTGTTCGCGGCGTTTGTTCAGCCATGAAAAGAAGGACTGGGTGCAGATGAGGCCGGCGATGGTCATGAGAAACGCTGGCGAAAGTCGGAGAACGTCGAACGGAGCGGCATCCTTAGCGACCAGCAATCCCCAATCGTTCAGGTTGTCGACGCCAATGCTGATCAGGATGATCGCAACGCCGGCGAGTAATGCGCCGATCCAGTCGATCTTGATGCTCCGGTCTCCCTTAACGTTTTGGAGCTGGAAGCTCAGCGCCATGTTCACGATGGCAAGGATGGCCAGCAGGCCGAATGGCCAGCGCCAGCCGATGATTGCCCCGAGGAATCCGACGATCAGGAACGCGGCAACGCCGGCGATTGCCTGTGCTGCACCGAGCAGGCCCAGCGCCTGCTGCTGTTGTTGTTCGCGATAGTGGGTGGCGATCATCACCACCAGGGTCGGTACTGCTGCTGCTGCCGCCAGGCCCGCAAGTAGCTGGGCCAGCAACATCTCCACCGGGCCGCTGCTGATCGCCATGATCGCCATCGAGACGCCGTGGATGACGACCGAAATCTGGAAGACCAGCCGGGCACCAACGATCGTGGCGATTCGTGCGCCAAGCATGACGAACGCCGCGACGCCCAGTGAATAGATCACCAGTGCTGTGGCGATGGTGGTTGGTGATGTCTGGAAATCCTCGACGATCGCGCCCATCGAGATGACCAGGGCGCTGACATTGAACGACATCTGGATCTGGACAAGCGCAACGACCAGCATCGGGAGCCAACTCGACCGCTGCTGGTCCACGTTCTGGATCATGCTGAAACACCAGCTGTGCTAGCGCCGGCAAATTTGAACGTATGCGAGAAGCGCCATCCACGGGTTATCACCAGGGCCTGTTTCCTCCTTGACTTTCGCGAAGTCGCATATATGCCAGAGAATCCGGGTTCATTCTCTGGCTGGAACTTGAGTTTCGCTGTTTACCACTCTTGCGAAGGTGGGATCATAGTACGCTTGTCCTATAGCTATTGCAAGTGGCCAAACCCGCATGTGCATGGGAATTTCCGGCTCATGACAGACTCAGAACTGGTAGCGTCTCACTACGCAAAACCAAGTTTCGTCAAGTGAGGGCGGAGTGCTCGCCTGGCCGGTGACGCATCCAGGTAGCGATCTTGTTCAGGCACCGGGAGCGAAGCGAGCCGCGTGCGTAGAATGGAAAGTCCCGATTCCAGCACGTCTGCAGCCCGTGAATCGCCACACTCCTCAAACGCCGCGAGGCAGGTTGTCACGATCCAGGCCGGATCCTCGCAACCGGCCAATGCAGCATCAGTGAGATACTGCACCACCGGGGGAACCAGATGTCTGGCGGATTGCAGATCTCCCTGGGTGAGTGCTGTGCTGACCAGCCCGGCGGTGGCTTCGCAGAGGATGTGAGGCATATCTGTTGCTATCGCAATGTTACGAGCCTGTTGATAGGCGGCAGCTGCCTGCTCCGGCTGTGTTCTGGCCTCGCGGGCACGCCCGATAACGAGCAACCCGGCGGCCACGGTCGGATGCCGTCCCGCATCTTCGGCAATCTGGACAGCCTGCTCGGCCAGGTTCTCGGCAATGCCGGGGCTATCCATAATGAGCGCGAGTTGGCCCAGCCCACTGAGTGCCCGTGCAATGCTGAAGGGACTGGCGAGATCCCTCCCGATGGCGAGCGACTGCTCAAACCCGGTCTGTGCCCGGTCGGTATCGCCGGCCTGCATGGCTTCGCGGCCACCCACCCAATACAGGAACGAACTGAACATCCGCTCGGTCATGTCCCGTTCTATAGTGTGAGCCCGGTCCAGGCAAAGCCGCGCAAGATCATGCTGGCCGTATCCATCAGCATGAACTCGTGCCAGATAGGCAAGCGCCCAGGCTTCCACTGGCCGGTCGAGCAGCTCCTGGCTGGTGTGGATGCACTGTTCAAGCTGGAGCCGCGCCCGGCGGTAGCTTCCATTGCCGAGATAGAGTCTTCCCAGATTCAGGTGGATTCTGGCAATCGCTTCGGAGTCTCCGAGCGTCTGAAAGGTATGCTCGGCCTTGCCCAGCCAGACTTCAGCATCCTGAAATTGGCCATAGTCCATGCAGACCATGCCCAGCATCATCCTGCAGTTTGACAGCAGTTGCTGGTCTTCGGTGAGGATGGCGTTGGCGTGGGCATCTTCAAGCAGTTCAAGCACGTTCTCTTCCTTGCACTGATAGTGCAGCACGCGTGCTTGCCGGAGTTCGATGCTTGCCAGCAATTGCGGATCCTCCACAATCCGGGCGTGGGTCAGGCCAAGTTCCAGGCACTGAACCGACCGGTCGAACTCGCCTTCCCATTGAATGGCGTCGGTCTCTGCCAGCAGGAGCTTGCAGATCAACCGGTGCGCTTCCCGGTCCGGATCAGTCGCCAGTCCGGCCCGCAATCGAGCCGAGCTACGAGCCAGGATGTCGGCCCAGGTTCGATGCTGGCCGGCCATCTCGCTCCAGGCAGTCATCCCGGACAGCATCTCTGATAGCATCGGCGCATCCAACTGACTCACAGCCCAATCCCAAACGCCCTGCAAGTTGGGCATGTGCCGGTCCAGCGCTGTCTGTGCGTCACGCTCCTGCCGCATGCTGTTTGTGAGATCAACCAGCAATGCGGCATAGTGTTTGGCCGCGCCGGAACGGATGCGGCGCTCTTCTACAGCGTCCTCGGCAAGCCGGGCTGCGCCGAATGTCCGAAACAACGGGTGTAGCAGATAGCCGCTGGCTGCATCAAAATCTAGCAGCGACCAGTAGCCCAGCTCCTGCAAATCGGCCGGGCCAACCTCCACCGCCAGTGACGCATCGTAGTCAAACCGGTCGCGGAAGGTCGCCAACCGGGACACTGCCTGTTGCAGGTGGGGTTCCAGCAGGTTCCACTCTGCTTCGACAATCTGCTGGATGCTGACCCGGTGGTGATGGTCGAAGATGGCCGGCTCCGAGAGAATTGGCCCACCCTGCTCCAGTTGCCGGACGATCTCGGCTGTCGGGACGATCCGCGACCATCCGGCGGCAATGCTGATGGCAAGCGGATGTCCGCCGGTTTGCCGGCAGATTCGAAGAATGTCACCAGCATCGGCCGGCCGGACATTTGCTCCGACACGACGGGTCTCTCGCAGGAAGAGTTGGCTGGCGGGTGCAAGCTCCAGCTCTCCCGGCGTAGCCGGCCCCGGTAAGCCGCTGACCGTGTGAATCCACTCGCCGGGGACGGCAAGTGGCGTGCGGGCAGTCAGGAGTATCGTCACCCGTGGGGCGTGGCGAAGCAGGGTGTAGATCGTTCTGGTGCTTTCCGGAGAATGCTCGAACCCATCCAGAGCCAGCAGCACTCGCCGGCTTACCAGATAATCGGTGAGTTGATCCAGACGGTGGGTGCCTTTCTTGTTGGGTAGGCCCAATTCGCTACGGATCGCGTTGATCAGGTAATGCGGGTCTTCACCGGCATGCTGCTGATCAAGTTGCACCAGATAGAGCCCATCAGCAAACGGATCCTGGCTCAACACCGGACGGGGTTTGGCGAGTGCTTCCACAACCAGCCGCAACAGGCTGGTTCTGCCGCTGCCTTGCATACCGGTGATCGAGAGCAGCCGGCACCATGGATCATTCAGGTTTTGCAGGATGGAGCTAACCTCGTCATCCCGTCCGAGGATGCGTGATTCCGGTGCAACCGGCAGTTTCAGGTTGTGTGGTGGCGTGCTTGGGTGGGATAGCAGGTCGAACACGTCGGCGGTTTCGGCTTCCGGGCAGGCGCCATCAATCGCAAGTAGATCGCTGAGGTGCTGGTAGTGTTGCAGCGCCTCGTCAATCCGTCCCCCACGAGCCAACAATCGCATCAGCCGGCGATGCAGACCTTCGTTCCGGGGGGCGACCTCAATCAACCTGCGGACAAGCTGGATTCCCGGCTCAAGCTGGTTCTCATGTTCATAGCGTTCCAGAAGATGGATGGCCAGCCGGACGATCTGTTGCCGGCGGGCAGCCCGTTCGCCGGTTAGCCAACTGGTGAATCCCTCGGCATTGCGTTGCTCCAGTCCGGCCAGCAGCTCTGCGCCGATATGTTCTGTCACCCACTCCAGCTCAAACCGGCCGGCATTTGCCCCGCGGGTGTCGATGGCATCAAGATCGTCTACGTCCAATGTGTAGGGCTGGGACGTGTCAAACGAGACCTGGTCGCGTTCGATCAGCACATGGTCACCCAGACCATGCTGCTTCAGATCAGCAAGGGCGTTGCGGAGCAACTTCCTGGCCGATGGTTCTGGCAGGTTACTGGAGAGCAGTGCGGCAAGATCTGCCCGGCTGTGAGGTTGACGCGTGAGTACAAGATAGGCCAGCAGTGCGACGGAATACCTTCGCCGAAACGTTACCGGCGCTCCATCGAGTATTGCCCTGGAGGCACCAAGAAAACGTAGTTGTAGTTCGCCCAAATCAAACCTCGTCCCGAGCACTCTTCAGGCTAGTCCGGCCGCAACATGGTTGCCACCGGGCTGGAAACCATCGTAATGTGATGGACCTAATCTGTACAGTATGTTGGCGGGCACGCCAATGTCTCGCAACTGAAAGCGGAAAGAGAACATCCGGTCACGCCGGAACATCGCCGCCAGGAGGCATCTGTTTGTCAGGAACATATAGTCAACACCGGACACGCTGGACGTTGGTTATCGCTATCGTCATCCTGTTTGGCCTGGTGTTGCCAACCATTCCGGGCGCTTCCGCTGCCACATCGGAAGATGATCCGAATCCAGCCACGGGCCAATGGCAATCCACCGGCGATGCCGAACAGCAGCTGGCAGACCTCTACGCCCCGATTGTCTATTTGCGCCAGATCAGCGACGACATCTGCGACACCAACAATGAAGGGTTCGATCCCATCGCCGTCGATGCGGTGCTTGGGCGGGAGATGATTCCGCTGCGCGTTTCTGAATCCGGGCGGCCGTCCGGCCCGCTGGAAACGGTGGCCACTTCCCCGACAACGGCCGACCTCTACAATCGCGATGCCAACCATTTCCTGGATCTGCCGGGTTCTCCTCTTCGCCCGCGCTGTGACTACCGGCGTGACTACGCCGCGATGGTGGCTGCCGGCGAAGTTGAGTATGTCGCCTATGCCCATACCTATCTCGAACCCGGCACTGACGAACTCGCGTTGCAGTACTGGATGTATTACTACTTCAACGACTGGAACAACGACCACGAGTCCGACTGGGAAATGATTATGTTCTTCTTCGACGCCACCAGTGTTGAGGAAGCATTGACCATGGAGCCGACCCGGCTGATCTACGCTCAGCATGGAGGCGGCGAACGGGCGAAATGGGACGACGGCAAACTCCGGCTTGAGGATGGCCGACCTATTGTCTACTCGGCGCGTGGCGCACACGCCAGCTTCTATGAACAGGGTACGTTTTTCGGACTTGCCGAGCAGGGCACCGGGTTTGGCTGCGAAACCACCAACGGGCCGCACCGCCGGCACGACCTGAGAGCAGTGGTTGTCCCGCACGAGCCATCCGGCCCGGAAGACCCCTTCGCCTGGCTAGCCTTTGATGGCCGCTGGGGGGAGTTGCGCGGTTCCGAATGGAATGGTCCGACCGGCCCCAACGACAAGACATCCTGGACCGAGCCGGTCACCTGGGATGCCCGCCAGCGGGATTCCAGCATCAAGGTTCCCGAGTTTGAGGGTTTTGGTCAGGCTCCGGTCGATCTGTTCTGCGGCATGGTGAGCTTTGGCTCCCGGGCACTGGTCGCCTTCACCACTGCGCCGATGATCGGGCTGGGAACAGTTGTCGGTGTCGTTGTTGTCATTGGCTGGGTCTATTCGGGTGCTCGCGGCATCGTCCGCCAGGCAATCGGTTACTATCGACGCCATTTCCGGGTGTTTGGGCTGATTGGTGTGGCGCTCATTCCCGGTGGCTATCTGATCGCAACGTTGCAGACACTGCTCTTCAGGATTCCACCGATCGAACCGTTGGTGCACATGTTGGAACGCTTCCCCGGCATCCGCATCTTCCTGATTCTCTTGCTGGGCAGCACCCACGCACTGCTGGCTACACTGTTCATCGCCCCGGTTGTGATCTGGACGATGGGCGAACTGCGCGAGGGGCGACGTCCGGGGCTGATCGAGTCGTTCCGTGAAGGGTTGCCAAGCGTCGTGCCGGTGTTGCTGGCCCGGCTACAGGTCGTCATTGATGTGGTCCTGGACGTCGTGAAGATTGTCAGGATTCCACGGGCGGTACTGCGTGGAATTCGGGCGTTCTTCATTGGGCAATCGGTCATCTACCAGCAGGAAACCCGCGACGAAGCCATTGCTGGTAGTGCCAACGTCGTGAATGTTGCGATGCGCCAGACGGTCATCACCCAACTGGTGCTCTCCGTGTTGGTGTTGCTCTCCGGCCCTCTGCTGGCAATCTTCCTGCTGCTGGTTATCCCCAGCCGTCCGCTGGGTCTCATCAACTACGTCAGCAGTCTGATCTTTGCGCTGCTCTACCCGATCAGTGTCATCGGCATGACCCTGCTCTATACCGAACTGCGTTCCGGTGTACCATCGCAGCAGACAGGAGATGCACATGATTGAGATGACCGCATCGCCCCCGGCGAGGTGGCCCCGCCAACTCTCCGGAACTGCCGGCCCGATGTTGTTTATGGCGCTCTATCGCTGGCAGGAAGGCCCCACTTCAACCCTTCTGGTGATCGCC
>CAZRNC010000066.1:0-8040 GCA_964601285.1 uncultured Thermomicrobiales bacterium
AGCTTGAGCAGGCGATCTTGACCTGGTCGACCCACGGCCGGTGCGGAGAATTGCCCTCGAACTCGTCCCAGCCGGCGACGGCGCGTTCCTTTAGCTCTTCCTTCGAGCCGATAACCTCGAAGTTGCCGCAGTTATCGCACTCGTAGATTGGCAGGGCAAGGCCCCAGTAACGCTTCTTGGAGATCATCCAATCGTCCATGTTGCGCAGCCAGTCCAGCTCGCGGTCGAGGCCGAACTCGGGAATCCAGCGGACGTCGTGGGTGATCTCTTGCAGCCGTTCGCGGATCGGGTCGATCGCGATGTACCACTCGTCGACCACCCGGAAGACAACATCGGTCTTGCAGCGCCAGCAGGTGGCGTAGCGGTGAGTGTAGTCGTGGTCGCGATAGAGCAGGTTCTTCTCGCGCAGGCTGTTGATCACCACCGCCGGAACATCGTGTGCGCCCATGCCGGTCAGGAAACCGAAGCCAGGATGGAAGATGCCCGATTCGTCGATCGGTGCGATGACCTGGAGATCGAGTTCCTTGGAGAGCTGATAGTCTTCCTTACCGCAGCCAGGAGCGGTGTGGACGATACCGGAACCTTCGTCGGCGGCAACTTCGTCCCAGGCGATCACCCGGTGACGAACCTCGGCGTTGGCCGGCAGTTCATCAAACATACCGCGATAGGTCTTGCCGACCAGGTCTGCGCCCTTGACGCTGCCCAGCACTTCGTATTCACCCTTGATGGCGTGCGGAGCTGCTTCCTCGGCGACGTAGAAAGCGCGGCCATCCTGCTGGACCTTGAGATAGGTCAAGTCAGGGTGGACCGATGCGGCAACGTTTGCCGGTAGCGTCCAGGGCGTCGTCGTCCAGATCAGGAGCGATGCGTCCTCATCGTCGAGCGGGAAGAATCCATAGATCGAGCGGTGGGTGCGGTCCTGATAGCCCTCGTTGATCTCCATCTCGGAGAGGCCGGTGCCACAGCGCGGACACCAGGGCATCGAATCCTCGCCCTTGTAGATCAGCCCGCGGTGGTTGCACTCCTTCAGGAAGTTCCAGATTGTGTAGTTGTTGACGTCGGACATCGTGTAGTACGAGTTGTCCCAGTCCATGAAGTTGCCGAGTCGCTTGGTCTGCTCGGTCTGGACCATGGCGTATTTGTATACACGCTGCTTGCAGAGTTCAACGAACTTGTCGATGCCATACGATTCGATGTCGCGCTTGGTCTCGAATCCCAGTTCGCGTTCGACTTCCACCTCGACCCAGAGGCCCTGGCAGTCGAAGCCGTTCTGAAAGCGCTGCTCCTCGCCGAGCATGGCGTGATAGCGCTGGTAGACATCCTTGTAGGTGCGGCCCCAGGCGTGGTGGACGCCCATCGGGTTGTTGGCGGTGATCGGACCATCCAGGAACGAATAGCGCTTGCCGGAGCCGTTGTTCTGGTTGAGATACTGCTCGACAATGCCATCGGCATACCACCAGTGGAGCCGTTTTCGCTCCATCGCCGGGAAGTCGACCCGTGTGTCAACGTGGGTGAATGTCTGTTTGAGTGTCGTATCGGTCATGCCTGCTCCTGTTGCTGACTGTCATCCTGACGAAGGAGGGATCCGTAACCCCGGCTTCGACAAAGGAGAACGGATCCCTCCTTCGTCGGGATGACATATATACACCGTTGCTCCTGATTTGAGAGCGAGTCCAATGCAACAAAAAATCCCGCCCCCTGATGAGGACGAGATTGCTCCCGCGGTACCACCCCGCTTGGCCGCCGGAATGGCGACCCGCTTTGCCCGGCACTGTGCCGGCCGCCATTGGTATCGGGTGGCGAACCCGGCCACGTCTACTGCGGGATTGTCCCCGGTTCGGGTGGCGGCTCGGGAATGATCTTCGACGGCTGTCCCCATGTCCGGCTCACACCAATCCCGGACTCGCTGCCTGGTGACCTCGACCGTCTACTCGTTTCCGTCAACACCTGGTCGAATTACAACAGCGAAGTATAGCACGATCGCATACCATTCCGATTGTGGACTGGTGGAGTGGATGGAGACTGCGAGTGCCCGAAGACGAACGAAAGCGACCGATCACGCCCAGGCGGCTGGCGAGAATGCGGGGGGTGCTGGCGCGGCGGCAGCCGGGCTTGGCGGTGGTGCTGGAGAATGTCCACGATCCGCATAACGTCAGCGCGGTGCTGCGGTCGTGTGATGCCGTCGGGGCGGTGACAGCGCATCTGGTCTATTCCGTTGAGGAGCAGCCGATCATCCATGGTGGTGTGGCGGCAAGTTCGCACCGCTGGATGGAAATCGTGATGCACGATTCGATCGAGACGTGCTACCGGCAACTCCGGGATGAGGGCTTCGCGATCTACGTTACCCGGCTGAGTGAAGAGGCTGGCAGTCTGTATGCGCTGGACCTGACCCAGCCGACTGCGCTGGTGTTTGGCAATGAATCTCGTGGGGTTTCCGATGAGGCGACGCGCCTGGCCGACGGGCAGGTGATTATCCCGATGATGGGGATGGTTGAGTCGCTCAACATCTCGGTTGCCTGTGCGGTGTCCCTGTTTGAAGCCTCACGACAGCGACGTGAAGCCGGGATGTATGACCAGCCAGCCTGGACACATGATGAAATTGACCGGCGGTTGCGAACCTGGCTGGAGCGCGAGGGACGTGATCCGGATGCTGCGGCAGCCGACAGCGATGGCAGCACGCCGGCTGCCCGCAACCGGTACGAACATCGTTAGGTGCTGTCATCCTTCTCTGGCTCTGACCTGCTCGTGGGTTCGTGCCGTTCTCGACCGTTCCCAAACAACGAGCCTTCCTTGAACCCGACCAGGTGCTCGATCCAGCCGACGAAGAACAGGATGAAGACGATCAGCACGGTTGCGCCGACGGCGGTGATGTAGAGGCCGGCGCCGGCTGCCAGTCCAACGGCGGTGACCGCCCAGATACTGGCGGCGGTGGTGACGCCGTGAAGCTTGTCGCTGGAGCGGAAAATCAGTGCTCCGCCGATGAACCCGACACCGGTGACGATGGTCGAGAGGATTCTCGACGGGTCCATCCGGATCGATCCGGGCCACTCGAAATAGAACTCGGACAATTGAATCGAGCTTGTGGTGAACATGGCTGCACCCATGGCGACGAGCATGTTGGTGCGTAGCCCGGCTTCCTTGTCCCGCACCCTGCGTTCAATGCCGATCAACCCTCCCAGGATCGCAGCAAGTCCAATTCTGAACAGGGCTTCATACTCGGTCAGATGATCCATGGTGGCGATCGCTCTCACGAGGACAAAATCGGCTCTGGTATAGTAGCGATTGCGGAATAATCTCCGTTATTCAATAGTAAATGATGTCCGGCAACCGAATCGAAATATGAAGTAGGTCTGATGTCCGAAATCCAGCAGGTAGCAGGACTGGTCAACCGGGTGGTGACCAATGTTGAGAAGGTCATCGTCGGCAAGCGACACGTTGCGGAACTGGTGCTGACAGCGCTGCTCTGCGAGGGGCATGTCCTTCTCGAAGATGTTCCCGGTGTTGGCAAGACGATGATGGCTCGAAGTATTGCCCGCTCGGTTGGCGGTGAGTTTCGCCGGGTGCAGTTCACTCCCGACCTGATGCCGTCGGATATCACTGGTCTCAGCTACTTCAACCAGAAGAGTGGTGAGTTCGAGTTCCGGGCCGGGCCGATTTTCACCAGCATCCTGCTGGCCGACGAGATCAACCGCACCACACCGCGCACCCAGTCTGCGCTGCTTGAGGCGATGGAAGAGCGCACGGTCACCATTGAAGGGGACACGATGGCGTTGCCACGTCCCTTCCTGGTGCTGGCCACCGAGAACCCGGTCGAGCTTGAAGGCACCTTCCCGCTGCCGGAAGCGCAACTGGACCGCTTCCTGCTGCGGATTGCGATCGGCTATCCCAATGCTGACCAGGAAGACGAGATGCTGGTCCGCCTGCAACAGCAGCATCCTATCGAGACACTCACCCAGGTAGCGACACCGGAAGAGTTGATGGCCGCCGTTGCCGCTGTTCGCACTGTCCATGTCGAACCGGAAGTTCGCGCTTACATCACCCGGATAACCCGAGATACGCGAGAGCATGAAGCGGTGGGTTTGGGTGTTAGCCCGCGTGGCACGCTGGCGCTGTTCCGGGCAACCCAGGCATCAGCCGCCATTCAGGGTCGGGATTACGCCGAGCCGGACGATGTAAAACGGGTGGCGCACGCTGTGCTGGCCCACCGCATTATCATCAGCCCGGATGCCCGGTTGCGTGGGCGCTCGGTCGATCACATTATTGACGAGGTTATCGGCCGGGTGCAGACTCCGGTCGAAGCTATCCAGTAGCAGGGCCGGCCATGTCGTCCGACCGCCAGGTGACCCGATCACGCTCCCTCTTTTTCAGCACCTACTGGCTCTACGGAGCCGGTGTCCTGATCCTTATCGGCATGATCTTGCGCGAGCGTTCGCTGACACTGCTTGGACTGCTGACCCTGCTGACCGCCGGGGCGTCCTGGCTCTGGGCACGCTACTCGCTGGACAACATCGAATACACCCGAACACTGGATGCAGACCGGTTGTTCAGTGGTGAAACGGTCCGGATGAAGGTGAGCCTGATCAACCGGAAGCTGCTGCCGCTTGCCTGGCTGGACATCGAGGACCAGATCGGCGACCGCCTGGAGATTCTGGATCGCGAGATCCTGCCGAGCGGTGTGCCCGGCGTCAACATGTTCCGGATTACGACCTCAACACGCTGGTATGAACGGGTGACCTGGGACATTGATATCCGCTGCCCGAGCCGTGGCTATCACCAGCTTGGTCCGGTGATGCTTCGCTCCGGCGATCTGTTTGGCTTCTACAACCGGCGTGAAACGATCAACGACATTGCGCATCTAACCGTTTATCCGAAGGTTGTGCCGCTGGATGAGCTGGCCATTCCTGCCCGGCACCTGTTTGGTGACCGCCGGATTCGCCGGCAGATCATCACCGACCCGTCGCGGACGGTCGGTGTCCGCGATTACCGGCCGGAAGATTCGATTCGCTATGTGAACTGGAAAGCGACCGCCCGCGCCCAGCAGCTCCAGACGAAGATCTTCGAACCAACGACGGAAATCCAGTTCGGCGTCTTCCTGAATCTCGATACGTTCGAGCACTACTGGGAAGGGATGGACTACGAGCGGGCAGAGGGTGCGATCGTTGTTGCCGCATCGATTGCGATGCACGCACTTGAAGAGCGTCACACTGTCGGCATGTATGCCAATGGTGTGCTTGGTGGTTCGGACCAGGCTCTCCGGATTCGCGCCGGGCGCAGTCCGGGCCAGCGCGAGGAGATATTGGCCGGCCTTGCCAAGCTCTCGCCGATTGCTTCGGTCAATTTCCCCCGGCTCTTGCGGGCTGAAACCCGTCGCTTTCCGTGGGGTAGCACGATTGTCATTGTTACCGGAATCATGACCGATCCGATGGCCGCGGTCATCGGCGAGATGGTTGCCGAGGGGCACCAGGTGGTTGTGGCGACGATTGGTGACGATGTAGAAGTGACGGCAACCCGCGGGGTGATGGTCTTCCCGATCGACCAGGTTCGCTTGCGCAATGCCATTCCACGGCAGCACCACTACGCCGTCCGGATGACGAGCGGAGAGGTTCCGACGATGAAGTTTGAGGCCGGCAATGACAGCTGAGCGTACTGCGCCGGTAAGCGCGCGCGACATGTTGCTGCGCCTTGACTGGCGGCAGGAGCTGCTGGGCATCGCCATGGTGGTTGCCGAGGCGTTCCCGGTCTATCTCGTTGTGTCGCTCTTGCTGAACCCGACCCAATTGCTCGCGGCCTTCCCGTTCTGGATTGTCCTTGCGGTGCTGATGGCTGCGCATCTTGTCTGCCGGGCGCTCGACGAGATGCACATCTGGAGTCCGGAGTACGAGATCAAGATGGCGATCGGCGTCGTCCTGAGCCTGGTGGTTGCCGTCCGGTTCGGTTCGTATGGTCACTATGGACTCTTCGACACCGGCTGGATAGGCGACGCGATCCGGGGGCTGGCATTCCTGCCGGGTACGCACGAACGACATCCCTGGGGCATTGTCGCCCTGACCGTCTATGCATGGTGGCGTGGCAGAAGTCGCGCTGAGCCATCGATTGATAGCGCCTTCACCCAGCTCCGCTTCGGGACCGTAGCCACGATGGTGGCAGTGATCGCAATCATGATCGGCGCTCAGGATGATGCGGTGATCCGCGATCGGCTGAGCGTTGCCACGATCGGCTTCTTCACCGCCTCGCTGGCTTCGATCGCGATTGCCCGGTTGAAGCTGGAAGGTGTTCGATCCAGTTCACCGCTCGGGGCGCGCTGGCTGGGGACGTTTATCGCCCCGATCATCGGGGTTGTCCTGTTCGCGATCCTGATTGCCGGATTGTTCTCGCGCCAGTTCCTGGATACGGTTCTCTGGTTGCTGTCTCCGGTATTCTGGTTGCTCGGGTTGATCTTCCAGGTAATTGTCCTGATCGTTGCCGTGCTGGCGTTCCTGATCCTGACGCCAATCTTCTGGCTCCTTGGTGATCGCGAGGCCGGGTTTACACCGGAAGAGCAGGTAGCCGATGAGCTTGAGTCACAGCAGGGGCTTGAGGATGCGGTCAACCAGGCATTCCAGTTGCCCGACCCGTTGCGTTATCTGATCGCTGCCATTGTGCTGTTTGCCATCATCTCGCTGCTGACCCGGTTTGTCTTCAAGCGACGGGGTCGCTCACGGCCACCAACTGGCGAGACCCGCGAGTCCGTCCTCGATCTGAACGACCTGCTCGGCGATCTTGGCGATAAGTTGCGCGGTCTGTTCCGGCGCAACGAAGCGGAAGATCCGCTTGCCCACCTGCGCGGGGACGATGCCTGGCGGCACACGATCCGGATTCGCGAAACCTATATGAAGCTGCTGGCCCGTGGCGAAGAATCCGGCCGGGCGAAGAAGCAGAGCGAGACAGTTAACGAATACCGTGTGCATGTGCCGGCAGCGCTTGGACCGGCACCGGATATCGCTCCGGCGGTAGACTCGATAACAACGGGATATCGCAAGGCGCGCTACAGTGGCAAGCCTGCCCAGGCCGAGGAAGCGGACATTGTCGAAGTGAACTGGGATACGATCGAACGATCTCCACGGCCGGAAACATGAGCCACCGTCTCCCGGTGCCCTTGCCGGAAGACGCTACTCCGGGCATTTATGCCCACATTCCCTTCTGCTCACATATCTGCCCCTATTGCGATTTCAACACCTATAGCGGCCAGGAGTCGTTGATCCCTGCCTATGTTGACGCGCTCATTGGTGAGATGCGCATTGCTGCCGAGCGTGAGCCGGCAACGAGTAGCGCACCGACGCTGTTTCTTGGCGGTGGCACACCATCGCTCCTGGAAGCCCGGCAGATAGCGGCTATTGTCGACACCGCGGCTGACTTGTTTGGGTTGGCTGCTGACGCCGAAATTACCGCCGAGGTGAACCCGGAGAGCGTTGATCGGGAGTACCTGTCCGATCTGCGGAGCGCTGGCGTCAACCGGCTGTCGATCGGTGTCCAATCGCAACAGCGGGCCGGGTTGAGAGTGCTTGGGCGCGGCCACCGTTCGTCCGATGCCGAGGGTGCGTTGCGAGCAGCGCGGGAAGCCGGGTTTGACAATGTCAGCCTGGACTTCATCTTCGGCTGGCCGGGGCAGACTCTGGAGGGTTGGGACGCGGATTTGACGATGATCCTGGACTGGTGTCCGGAGCATGTCTCGCTCTATTCGCTCATCGTTGAAAGTGGCACGCCGATGGCCGCAGCGGTGGAGCGTGGAATCCTGACGGTGGTTGATGATGACACCGTTGCTGATTACTACGAACTGGCCGAGGAGCGGCTTACTGGCGCGGGTTGGGAGCATTACGAGATCGCAAACTGGGCACGCCTGCCGGAGCTGCGCTCGCGCCACAACCAGTTGTACTGGCAAAATGGGCAGTATCACGGCTTCGGCGCGGGCGCCCATGGGTATAGTGGACGTATGCGAGGTAGCAACCTGCGGCTGCCATCCGTCTACATCGACGCGGTAGCGGCAGGGCGGAGGCCGCTGGC
>CAZRNC010000066.1:8050-10735 GCA_964601285.1 uncultured Thermomicrobiales bacterium
ACCGTCACGATTTCCTGGCCAGGCATGGAACCACCCTGGAGGCTGCCTATGCCAATCAGATTGAGCGGTTCACAGCGGCTGGCATGCTTGAATGGCGAGGGGACCGCCTGGTGCTCACCTCTCGCGGAGCGTTGCTGGCAAACGATATATGTGCGGAGTTCTTGCCATGAAACCTGACCATCACAAATACAACCGGCTCGACAACGTCTCGTTGAACCTGCGAAAGCGCATGGGGCGGCCAATGGAGGACGAGGATCTGCTTCGTCGTCCAGATGAGGAAAGGGCCGATCCGGATTCCTTCCGGCATACCGATACCTGGCGCGTAATGCGCATCATGGGCGAGTTCGTCGCCGGGTTCGACACGCTGGCAGAGATCGCGCCGGCCGTGACGATGTTCGGATCGGCACGCGTTGGCGAAGATGATCCGATGTACAAGGCTGCCCGTGAGCTGGCGCGCCGGCTGGCAGAAGCCGAATTCGCCGTGATTACCGGTGGTGGCCCGGGCATTATGGAAGCCGGCAACCGGGGTGCTGTCGATGCTGGCGGTGTATCGGTTGGCGTCAACATCGAGTTGCCATTTGAACAAGGCATGAACCAGTATGTCGAAATTGCCGTTGACTTCCGCTACTTCTTCGTGCGCAAGGTGATGTTCGTCAAGTACGCGACCGGGTTTGTCATCTTCCCTGGCGGCTTCGGCACGCTGGATGAACTGTTCGAGGCGCTGACGTTGATCCAGACCGGCAAGATTCACAACTTCCCGGTGGTGCTCTTTGGTTCGAGCTACTGGTCCGGGTTGATTGACTGGGTCCGGGCGACGATGCTTGCCGAGGCGAAGATCAGCCCGGAAGACCTGAATCTGCTGGTGGTCACCGATTCGGTTGATGAAGCCCTGGACATTATCAGGACCTGCTACGACGACCAGTGCTGGATTCCGGCCGAGCGTTCCGTCGGTGGCCAGCTTGACTCCGTGGCAGGTTGATCCTGGATGAGACGGCGATCCGGCAGGGCAAACTGGTTGCTGCTGCTGGCGCTGGTGGTCTCGCTGTTGCCGGCCGTCGCCGGTTCCGAACCGTTGACCAATCCGGATTTTGCATCAACCTGGACACGTGAAGATGCGCCGGTCGCCGCAGGTACAGCCAACCGGGCCTGGCTCTGGGGGCCGGAGCCATTCACTGCTGAGCTGGAGGAACCTTACGGCGATGGTTTCCGGACTGTTCAGTATTTCGACAAGGCCCGGATGGAGATCAACGACCCGTCCGGTGAGCGTGATCGCTGGTTTGTCACCACCGGTCTGCTGGCGACCGAGTTGATGACCGGTGCGATGCAGGTCTCCGACTATGCCTATATCCAGCGTGGCCCGGCGCTGATACCGGTCGCCGGCGATGCTGATGATCCCGATGCACCCACCTATGCCTCGTTTGACCGGGTGCGAAACGCAACGCCATTCAACACCGGCACGACGCTTGTCGCAATGATCGATCGGGATGGCCACGTTGTTGCAGATCAGCACTTTGCCCGCTATGCGGCGATTGCAACCGTCCATGTTCCGGAAACCAGCCACACGATTGCCAACGTCTTCTGGGATTTCCTGCGCCAGACTGGCCCGGTAGTTGAATCTGGCGAGACGGTGCAGGGACGGGTTTTCGAGCCGTGGTACTACGCAGTCGGCCTGCCGGTTAGCGAAGCCTACTGGTCGACCGTTCAGGTGGGTGGCGAACCGAAAGATGTCCTGATCCAGGTCTTTGAACGGCGCGTGCTGACCTACACACCTGCCAACGAACCCGCCTGGCGGGTCGAGCCGGGCAACGTCGGGTTGCACTACTACTGGTGGCGCTACCAGCGCGATGCCGGGATGCCGCAGCCATCCGGGTCGCCCGTCTGGGCACCGGACCTTGAGCGCGACGGTCCGATTGTGCTGGAGCATGCTGCGACCAGCGGTTCGTTCGGGCTGTATGCCCACTACTGGCACGGCGGTCCGGCGCTCTTGCAGGACCGCTACCGGGTATCAGTCGATATGCGACTGGATGGTGAAGGCGACGCCGGACTTGGCGTACAGCTGACTGGCCCGGATGGTGCGTTGACAGCACTCACGATGTTCTCGGTCAGCCACGATGGGTTGCGCTATGTCACCCGTGAACACTTCGATTCCGGCGAGACGGATTTCCTGTTGCGTCCCGCCGCCATCACCGGCTGGGACACGACTCCCGGCGCCTGGAACACCCTCGCCGTCACTGTGCATGCCGGCAGGGCCTGGTTCGAGGCCAACAACCAGATCATCGCCGAAGTCGAACTCCCCGAAGTTGAAAGTTCCGCCGGCGTTGCGTTGGTGATTGCTGCAGATGGCGATGATGGGTTGATCGCCAGTTTCCGCGATCTGCGGATGGTGCGGGTGGAGTGATGCTCCGGTAAGGTTTCGATCAACCGGGCCAACCTGAACTGTCACCCTGAACAAGCTGGCCAGAGTTTTTTGTTCCATTGCCAACGAGTTCCGTAGGGGCGCATCGCATGCGTCCGCCAGTACCAATTCATTCCTGTTTTGGCTTGTACATGCCTCTTTCACTGTCATCCTGAGCGAAGTCGAAGGATCTCTTTCCATGAAACGTTCGAGGTACCACCAAATTGCATGGAATGAGATCCTTCGACTTCGCTCAGGATGACAATCTAAACACTGCTCTTCCCCGCGTA
>CAZRNC010000067.1:0-10729 GCA_964601285.1 uncultured Thermomicrobiales bacterium
GGCAGGCACAATGTCAGCAATGCGATGGCGGTGTTGGCAGCGGTTGATGCGTTGCAGGTTGATCCGAGGATCGTCCTGCCGCATCTGAACACGTTCACCGGGGTTAGCCGGCGCTTCGAGGTGTTGCAGGATAGTCCGGAACGCACCGTTGTTGACGACTACGCGCACCACCCGACCGAGATTGCCGTCAACATTGCCGCGGCGCGTGATCGTTATCCCGGCAGGAGATTGCTGGTGGTATTCCAGCCGCACACCTACTCTCGAACCCACGCGCTGCTGAACGAGTTTGCCCAGGCGCTGGACGTCGCCGACGAGGTGGTGCTGGCAGAGATTTATCCGGCCCGCGAAACCAACGAGGTTGGTGTCTACTCGGCGGACATTGCCCGGCTGATGTCAACTGACGTAACAATTGCCAGTTCACCGGAAGAGACGGCCGACGTCGCCCGTGACCGATCCCGCCCCGGCGATGTTCTCCTGGTGATGGGCGCAGGAACAATTTACCGAACAGCGAGACTCCTCGGGGAGGCATATAGATGAGCGGACGCACACGCAACACCAAGGGCGAACAGATCGAGATTGTGGATGGCGACACCCGGATTGCGATCCAGAAGGATGCCCGGAGCGACCTCTACAGCACCTTCCGGGTGGGTGGTCCTGCTGACTATCTGACGCGCGTTTCTTCGTTGGATGAGATCCGGCTCGCCCTCAAGTGGGCAACCGAACAGCAACAACCAGTGACAATATTTGGTGGTGGCTCGAACATGCTGGTGGCTGATCGCGGTATCCGTGGGCTGGCGATGGTCGTCCGGATGACCGGCAAGGTTGCTGAAGACCATCTGACGGTTGTTGAGGACGCTGATGGTGTGCTGGTCACGGTTCCGGCAGCAGCGCCGCTTAACTGGTTTGCCCGTACTGCTGCGGAACGTGGCTGGGCCGGGATGACCTGGGCGGTTGGTCTGCCGGGCAACATCGGCGGTGCGGTAGTCAACAACGCCGGCGCACACGGAACCGAGACCAAGGACCATCTCGTCAGCTTGCGTGTGGTTGATGCGGCAGGCGAGGTCCGTGAGGAAACCGCCGCATGGTTGAATCCGGAGTATCGCCGCACCCGGCTCAAGGCAGCCGGAAACCCGCGGGACATGGTTGTGCTCGATGCCACGTTTCGCTTTGCATTTGGCGATGTCGACGAGCTAAAGGCCCAGGCAGATCATCACGCTGAGTATCGACATGCCACCCAACCGACCGGCGCCTGCGCTGGCTCGATCTTCAAGAATCCGGAAGGGACGTATTCCGGACTGGTCATCGAGGAATCCGGGCTGAAGGGCACCCGGGTTGGCGGTGCGGTCGTTTCCGAGAAGCATGCCAATTTCATTGTCAACGACCAGAAAGGGACGGCGGCGGACATCGTTGCACTGGTGGAGACCGTCCAGAGGGCCGTTCGGGATCGCACCGGCATCGAGTTGCATACCGAAATCGAACGAATTGGTGAGTGGTAAATGGCATCGCGAAACGGGCGCTACCGGGTCGGCGTCATCTTTGGTGGCCGGTCTGCCGAGCACGATGTTTCGTTGCGCTCGGCGATGACGATCATGGAAGCACTGCAATCGGCCGGGCACGAGATTGTCCCAATCGGGATCACTCGTCAGGGCATCTGGCTGACCGATGACGATCCCATGCACCAACTACAGACAACGTCGCCACTGTTTGCGCTTGCAGATGGTGGGCAGCCAGCCGGTCGGGGCACAGTCATAGACGAAGTCGAAAAGCTCTCGATCGAGGCTCGCAGCGATGACCGGCATGGTGTCGTGCCGGCAGGTGCCTGGGCTGGTGATATCGATGTGATCTTCCCGGTGCTGCACGGCCCGATGGGCGAGGATGGCACTGTACAGGGGCTCTTCGAGCTT
This sequence comes from uncultured Thermomicrobiales bacterium, assembly GCA_964601285.1. Classification (GTDB taxonomy): domain Bacteria; phylum Chloroflexota; class Chloroflexia; order Thermomicrobiales; family CFX8; genus CAYWXR01. Next base: position 1,905 of record CAZRNC010000067.1, read on the forward strand.
GCTGGCCTGCCCTATGTTGGCGCCGGCGTTGCCGCTTCCGCGCTTTCGATGGACAAGGCGCTGGCCAAAGAAGTGCTGGCGCGGGCTGGTGTCCCCCAGGTTCCCTGGCTGACCGTCCTGCGGAAGGAGTGGCGACAGTTCCCGGACCGGGTCGCTGCTGATGTTGAGCGGGAGCTGGGCTTCCCCTGTTTCGTCAAGCCGGCCAACCTTGGTTCGAGCGTTGGCGTCTCCAAAGCGCACGACGCATCGGAGTTACCGGCGGCGATGGACGAGGCCGCCCGTCACGACCGCAAGATTGTGATTGAACAGGAAGCCGCCGGGCGCGAGCTGGAAGTCTCGGTGCTGGGCAACGACGAACCGATCGCCTCGGTCGTCGGTGAGATCGTCGCCGGGCATGAGTTCTACGATTACGAAGCCAAGTACGTCGATGACACTTCGGAGATCATTATTCCGGCCGGCATTCCGGAGGCCGCTGCTGACGAAGTGCGCCAGCTTGCAGTGCGGGCGTTCCAGGCGCTGGACTGTGCCGGGATGGCGCGGGTGGATTTCTTCTATCGCGATTCGACCGGCGAGGTGTTGCTGAACGAGATCAACACGATTCCTGGATTCACGGCGATCAGCATGTACCCAATGCTCTGGGAAGCAACCGGCCTGCCGATATCCGATCTCGTAACCCGGCTGGTGGAACTCGCAATCGAGCGCTTTGATGACCTCCACGACGCAGACTAGCCGGAGCTACCACCCGGCCCCCCGTTCGGATACGGGCGGGCTGTGGGGCTGGTTTGGCCGGGCGTTTCGTAATGGCCGGCTGCCGGCGTTCCTGCTGGCGATGGCCGCCGGGATTCTGCTCTACGGTTTCCTCGTCTCGGGCGATTTTGATGTGAACGATGTCTCGGTTCGAGGCGTCCAGCTTGGTGACCCGATCGAGATTGCCGCGACAGCCGGCGCGATCGGCGAGTCGGTCTTCAGGATCGAGCCGGATACCATTGCAGCAGGCATTGCTGCCTTGCCCTATGTGCAGCGCGCCGAAGTGCGGGTGGTGTTGCCATCGAAGGTTGAGATTGTCATTACTGAACGTACGCCGGTGCTGGTCTGGTCGACCGGCAGCGAGCAGTTATTGATCGACGCCAACGGCATGGTGATGCAAACCGGTACGCTTGCGGACCTACCCCGAATCGAAAGCAACTCGCTGGACCTGCAACCCGGCTCGGTTATCGACCCGGAACTGGTCGCTGCCGCGGCAGCACTCCAGGAGTCACTTGGCGCTGAAATCGACCGGATGACCTGGAACCGGCAGTCCGGGTTCACCGTCCAGTTGCGAAACGACCGGCTGGTGATGTTCGGCAGCCCCGACCGGTTCCCCCACAAGCTGATCATTTATCAGGAGATTCGTACTGCCCCGTTGACATGGCAGGTCCTGGATCTCCGGGAACCTGACCGTCCATACTACGAGTAGGTACACAGTGTACGTACACTGTGATATAGTATCCGCAGATTTCATCGTTCGAGCCGCCGGGCTCGAGGCACTGCGGTATTCTCGCGAACGCCCAACGCTCACCGGCGGGTAACGCGCTTTCCGGAGGACACGAACGTGGCAGATCAGCTCATTGTCGGAATCGATATCGGCTCAACCAAGTTCAGCTCCGCCGTTGCGCTCTACAACCGGTCGGGCCGGATCACCTATCTGGGACACGGCAGCACACCTTCCGCCGGGTTGAAGGGCGGACGTATCTCCGATCCCGAAGCTCTTGCCAGGGCCATGCGGCTCGCGCTGGACGAGGTCCGCCATCTGTCAGGCTCCTCGATTCAGGACCTGGTCATCAGTGTTGCCGGCGCGCAGATGGCGCCGATCGAGCGTCACGGCCAGGTGCGGCTGGACGCCGGATATCCAATTGGTCATCGAGAAGTGGAACAGGCGATCGAATCTGCCCACGACGAAGACCCGGAAGGACTGAAGACGGTCCACCGGGTTGTTCAGGGCTTTTCGGTCCACGGGCAGGCCACCCGTTCACCAATCGGCCGGCATGCAAACGACCTCGATGTCTATGTCCGCGACTTCGCAGTGACGACCGAACTGGTGGAGGGGGTCCGCCAGGCGGCAGCGACGCTGGGAATGCGCGTACATGCGTTTGTGCCGGGCGGGGTTGCCGCGGGGGAGGCGGCCCTGACTCCGGAAGAGCGTGAGAACGGAGTGGTGCTGATTGATATCGGTGGTGCAACAACCGATGTTGCGTCCTACATCGATGGCGATCTGCACGACGTTTCCGGGTTCCCGCTCGGAGGGCACCATCTGACGCAGGATATATCGATGGTGCTGGAGGTATCGCTGGAGGCAGCCGAACGGCTCAAACGCCGGGATGGTATTGCAACATCCAGCGAATCCTCGCGTGTCCCGGTGGATTGGGGGCCACGGGGCATTGCGCGGATTCAGCGCCAGGCGCGTGATGGAACACTCTCTTCAGATGTTGTTCGCGCAATCGCCGGCGCCAGATTGGAACAGATCCTGCAACAGGCACGCGATATTGCTATGCGCACCGATGGACATAACGGTTCACGGCATGGCAGTATTGTGATTACAGGCGGCTCGTCCAACCTGAAAGGCATCGAGGAAGCCGCCGCCGAGGTATTCGGGGTGCCGGCACGGCGAGGAGAGATTCTGCCTAGCACAGGATTCCCGCCAATCGCCGATCCCGCTTCGGCAACGTCAGTCGGCCTGGTGCGCTATTGCGCCAGCAGGGGGGCCTGGGCAGCCGACACTCCACAAGAGGGAGGCTGGCCCCCGGAACCGGTCCGCGCAGCGCGCGGTCGCAACGAAGAACAGTCACGCTGGCACGACGCACCGATCTACACTGATGTGCGACGGGATGTCGGACGGCCAAGACCGTCCGGGGGCCGTGACTGGGGACAGTTCATGCGGAACTGGATGCGCGAGTTCATTCCGGCTCGCAGCGATGCATAGGAAGACCGTCGGGGAAGCCCCGGGTCAGGGTAAGGAGTAGCAATTGTTCGAGCTACATGACGACGAATTCTCACCGACCTTCGCCCGGATCAAGGTCATCGGCGTCGGTGGTGGCGGTGGGAACGCAGTCAACCGAATGATCGACGCCAACGTTGAGGGCGTCGAGTTTATCGTAGTTAACACTGATGGCCAGGCGCTGCTCAACTCGCAGGCGCCAGTTTCAGTACGCATTGGAGACAAGCTCACCAAGGGCCTTGGCGCCGGCGGGCGACCTGAAATCGGCGAGCGTGCTGCCGAGGAGAGCCTGGATACACTCACTGAGGTGATCCGCGGTGCAGATATGGTCTTCATCACGGCCGGCATGGGCGGCGGTACCGGTAGCGGTGCCTCGCCAATTGTCGCCAAGCTCGCCCGTGAGACCGGCGCGCTGACGGTTGGCGTTGTCACCCGTCCGTTCGATTTTGAAGGTGCACGCCGCAGGCGGGTGGCTGATGAATCGGTCGCCAATCTCAAGGAATACGTCGACGCGCTGATTTCGATTCCGAACCAGCGATTGATCCATCTGGTCGATCCCAAGACACCGTTCACTGAAGCCTTCCGGATCGCAGATGATGTGCTCCGCCAGGGTATTCAGGGTATCTCCGATCTCATTATCAAGCCGGGCATGATCAACCTCGACTTCGCCGACGTGAAGTCGATCATGCGCGATGCCGGCTCGGCATTGATGGCGATCGGCCGTGGCTCCGGCGAGAACCGCACGGTGGATGCTGCCCGCAATGCAATCGAAAGCCCGCTGCTCGAGATGAGCATCGAGGGTGCAACCGGTGTGCTCTACAACGTCACCGGTGGTACCGATCTGACGTTGGCCGAGATCAACGAGGCGGCAGAGGTTATCCGCAACGCAGCCGACGAGGATTCCGAAATCATCTTCGGTACGAGCATCGACGAATCGCTCGGCCGGGATGTCACGATCACCCTTGTGGCGACAGGATTCCAGGGCGGCAAGTCGGTTCGACAGCGCAGTGGTGCTGATCGCCGGCCGGCTCGCCAGCAGGCGGACACCAATACTGGCCTTCCGGCCCGGACTCCGGTTTTGCCGGACGACGAATGGGCGGAACCAGCCATTCTCCGCTTCCTGCGGGAGCGCTAACTCGTTCGTTCAGGGGCGCACCGCGGTGCGCCCCTCTTGTTTCACCGATAGACAGGGTAACGGATGCGATGTCCGTTTTGTGGAGGACAGGACACGCGGGTCCTGGATTCCCGTGACATTCGGGATGGCGAGCAGATTCGCCGGCGCAGGGAGTGTGTTTCCTGTTCCCGGCGTTTCACGACCTATGAAACCACCGAACAACGCGAACTGTTCGTCGTCAAGCGTGATGGCCGGCGGGAGCGGTTCGATCCTCGCAAACTCCGGAACAAGCTGCACATTGCGCTAACCAAGCGTCCGGTGCCGGTTGAGGAGATCGACCGGATTGTCCGTGACATCGAAAATGCGATGCTCGACAGTGGCATGGATGAAGTTCCCAGCACCTGGATTGGTGAACGGGTGCTCGACACGCTCCGCGATGTCGACCCGGTGGCCTACATCCGTTTCGCCTCGGTCTACCGCGAGTTCCGCGACCTCGACGACTGGCGCCGTGAGTTCGCACTGCTTGATTCGAGCGACAAGGCCGAATCGTAGGCGGGCAACTGCCTTCGATCCCTGTAGAGTCGACCCCATTCGCATCAGATAAAGCATCGATATGTCGACGTTCCGGTTGCAATTCCCCGAAGGGGTAGGGGCGCATTGCATGCGTCCGCCGTTCGATGTCACGACAGCTCAAGCAGGAGTGACCATCTTCAACTGTCATCCCGACGAAGGAGGGATCCGTACTCCTGGGGTTACGGATCCCTCCTTCGTCGGGATGACAGTGCAGGCGGGCCGGTTCCTGATTGAACCTTGCCGGTGTCCAACGGCGGACGCATTGCAATTACCAATACCAACTCATTCCGGTTTTGGCTTGTACATGCCTCTTTCACTGTCATCCTGAGCGAAGTCGAAGGATCTCTTTCCATGAAACGTTCGAGGTACCACCAAATTGCATGGAATGAGATCCTTCGACTTCGCTCAGGATGACAACCTAAACACCGTTCTTCCTCGCGTGCGTTCGATGATTCTCAATGAGTTGGAACGGGTGACGCATGGTGATGCGCCCCTGCCACATATGATGTACTGTTCCTCATCCAGAGAACGTTCATGATGGACGGAGAGCAGCGTGGCGGCGATTCCTGTGTTCACGATCAGGCGGAACGGTACCGGACCGATTGAGTGCGTGCCGGAATCATGCAAGGTGGACGCCGAGATGTTCGGGTTCACGGCAGACCAGCAGCACGGGCAGTTCAGGATCGCGGCGCCGGAAGACTGGAGCGTGAAACCAGCCGGTGCGCTGACCTGGGAACTTACGCCCTGCACTGTTGATCCGGACCAATCCTATGAACTGGAACTGACACGCGAAGGTGGCGATCGCCGGACGCTTCCGCTGACGGTGAAACTCGACTTGCGGTCGACCTTCGACCCGCTGATGCACACCTTCCCGGAGCCAAACCGGGCGTCGGTGCTCGGAGACATCCTGCCCGATCCGGATATTTTTCAGGATACCTTTGCAAAGTTGCCGGCGTGGATTCGCACCGATCTGTTTGACGGCCTCTACTCCGACATTGTTTTCCTGCGCAAGGACGGCCCAACCCGTGGTGGGTTGTGTAGCGGCATGGCGCGTTGGTCGATTGCCCGTTCGCTGGGCGAAGAGCCAGACCCCTGCGACCGCGACGATGCCTTGCGGCGGATCACCACCTTCCATGGCCGGCAGTTGAGCGATCTCTCGTTCCTGATGGGCGCGCCATCGTTCCTGCGCGGGTCACCACGGGCAAGCTACCGGACCGTCCGGCGCGATCTGTTGCGCTATGGCAAGACAGACAGGGCGTTCGATGTCGGCGTGCCCAAACCGTGGCGGAAGGATCTGCTGCGGGCGCTGGTAACCCAGGGGCATACGATCGTGCCGTACAGGATCGTCCAGTCTGGTTCCGAGCGGGCGACGGTCGAGGTCTACGACCCGAACCGCCCACCGGTTACCTTGGAGACTCCGGAACAGGTTGCGTTCGACCTCAAGCGGGATCGTTACACCTACCGCCAGATCGTGTCGATGGATCAGGCAGATGTCGGGTTAGTGGTGGCGCGGCAGCGTGGTTATGCCCGGGCGGGGTCGGCAGTGATGGCAGGGCTGGCGGCGATGGGGATGCGTCTCGCCGGGATGCAGGCACGTCAACGCCCGGCAGGAGAACCGGCCGGGCGTTGAGAGTCGTGGTGTGATCTAGGCTGTGTGCGGCTCGATAGCCTGGAGAATGCGGGCCTTCGGCTGTGCGCCGACAATCTTCTGGACCGGCTCGCCGGCCTTGTAGAGAATCATCGTCGGGATCGAAACGATTCCCAGCTCGCGGGCGATGCCCTGGTTCTCGTCGACATTGACCTTGGCGATCGTCAGTTTGTCGCTCTGCTCCTGGGCGATTTCATCCAGGATCGGGCCAACGACGCGGCACGGGCCACACCATGGTGCCCAGAAATCGACCAGCACAGGTGTTTCTGACTGAATCACTGCGCTGTCGAATGTTGCGTCTGTAACCTCAACGGTTTTGCTCATGTTGGGGATGCCTCCTTTGGCGTTGAGTTTCGTGGTGCTCTGTGCGCTACAGGGCCTCCGAAGATTGTAACGCAGCCGGGCGCGAAATATTCCTTGAATCGGGAGCAAACCAGGCTTCGCAGCGGATGGCTTCGGGTACAATTCACTGTTGTGATGAACACGACACCGTCGATCGGGTTTGATGCCCTGTTCCTTGAACATCCAATGACCGGCATGGGCCAGTATGCTACTCGCTTGTGGCAGGAATTGCTGCAGCGCGATGACATGCAGTCCCGGCTACTGCACCCTGCCGACGCTCCGGATGCAGTAGTTGAGCTTGCCGGATGTCGGGGGGTGTCTGTAGCCCCACCTGCCGGACGACGAATGCCCGGCAAGGCCCGGAAGGTCTGGTGGGAGCAGCAGGGGCTTGTTGCTGCCGCAAGAGCAGCAAACGTCGATCTGGTGCATGTCCCGTATTTTGCCGCTCCTCTCCGTAAGCCCAACCGGCTGGTCGTGACGATTCACGATGCGATTCCGTTGGCGTTGGAAGAGTACGCCGGCGGACTGCTCAACCGTTCCTATCTCAACGTTTTGAGCCGGGCCGCCCGGAAGGCTGATCTGATACTGACCGACTCACGGCATGCCGCAGGCGACATCTCGACGTTTCTGGATATTCCGTCGGAACGGATCGTCCCGATTCTGCTGGCCGCCGGCGAGGAGTTCACCCCGGCCGGCCCGGACGATGCCGAGCGCATTGCTGAAATGCGGGCAAGGCTCGGACTGGAACGGCCGTTCATTCTGAACGTCGGCGGGTTCGACCGCCGGAAGAACCTGCCGGTGCTGGTCGAGGGTTATGCACGGGCGATTGGCCAACTGGATGCTCACTACGATCTGGTGATTGTTGGCTCGCCACACAGCACCAGCAAGCTCTTTACCGATGTCCGCCCATTGATCCGGCATCATGGGTTGGCCGATCAGGTCAAACTGCCGGGATTTGTCAGTGAGCAGGACAAGCTGGATCTCTATCGCGCTGCGTCAGCGTTTGTCTTTCCATCGCTGTATGAGGGATTCGGGCTGAATCCGCTTGAAGCGATGGCCTGCGGCACGCCGACGATCTCGTCCAATCGCTCCAGCCTGCCCGAAGTTGTCGGCGATGGCGGCATCCTGATCGATCCCGATCCACCGGCGATCACCGAAGCACTGGTGACCGTCCTCAACGATCCCGACCTGCAAACTGATCTGCGCCGCCGGGGCATCGCCCAGGCTGCGACCCTCTCCTGGCAGCAGACTGCCAACCAAACGATTGAGGCATATAAGCGTGTTCTGGAATGAAATCCTGCCCTGTTTATCGATCACCCTGACGAAAGAGGTATCCGTAACTTCTTGCGTCGCGAAAGAGAACGGATCCCTCCTTCGTCGGGATGACAAGTTGCACACCGTTGGCCCGCTATGTGATCAGCGATGGTGCACATGAAAATCCTGATGGTGTCGAAGGCGCTGGTGACCGGGGTCTATCAGAAGAAGCTGGAAGAACTCGCCCGGCTACCGGATGTTGAGTTGATGGCTGTGGTGCCACCCTACTGGCTTGAGGGCCGGGTTGGTTCGGTGAACCTGAACAAGCTGTATACCGAGGGCTATGAACTAGTTGTTGAGCCGATGCGGTTCAATGGCCGGCATCACGTCCATTTCTATCCTGGCCTTGGCAAGCATATCCGGCGCTTCCGGCCGGATATTGTCCATATCGACGAGGAACCGTACAACCTGGTGACTGCCCACGCGACCCATCTCGCCCGCCGGGTTGGGGCGAAACCGATTTTCTTTGCCTTCCAGAATATCTACCGGCGTTACCCGCCCCCCTTCAGCCTGATCGAGCGCTACTGCTATTCGCGTTCACCGGTCGGGATTGCCGGGAATCAGGATGCCGCTGATGTGCTGCGAACAAAGGGCTTCCAAAAGCCGATCTCCGTTATTCCACAGTTTGGTGTGGATCCGGCGATCTACCATCCGGTTCCACGCCCTGCCACGGCGCGCCATACACCAACGATCGGCTATGTCGGGCGGATCGTGGAAGAGAAGGGGCTGGAGTCCCTGATCGAGGCGATTGCCAAGGTACCTTCCCGGCCGAACGCGTTGATCGTTGGTTCCGGCGATCACCGGCAACCGTTGCAACATCTGGCCGAACGGCTTGGTGTCCGCGACCGGGTGCAGTTTCG
>CAZRNC010000068.1:0-8345 GCA_964601285.1 uncultured Thermomicrobiales bacterium
CATTGTGTTCCCTCATTCTCGTACATCGATCTGGGCCTATTGTGCCGGGCAGGCCAAGAGTCCGCAATGAGTTGTTGTGCCAATTGCTGGTGCTATGAACATGCGGTTGCGCCGAGTATTGGAACCTGTAGTGAGCTTTGCGTTCGCCAACGTATCAGTCAAGCACCGGATGCCGGATGGCCAGACAAGGACTATCCTGTCAGACATGTCGTTCGAGATTCCGTTAGGTGCCCGCGTTGCGGAGATTGGTCCATCCGGTTCCGGGACAGGCGTTGATACAAACCGGGGCGACGTGTTGGGTCGCCCCGGTTCTTGTTCCTGTGTTGCGGAAACCGGGAGGACCAGACCTAGCCGGTCCGGATCCAGACGGCCTTGACGTTCAGATACTCTTCGAGTTGCTGAACACCGGATTCGCGGCCATAGCCACTCATCTTGTACCCCCCGAATGGAACTGCGGCATCCATCGCCTGATAGCAATTGATCCAGACGGTGCCGGCGCGGATCGACTGGGCCAACTTGTGTGCCTTGGAGACATCCTGGGTCCAGACACCGCTGCCGAGACCGAAGATCGTGTCATTGCCGCGCTGGATCACCTCGTCGATGTCCTTGAAGGGGATAGCCGAGATCACCGGGCCGAAGATCTCCTCCTGGGCGATTCGCATTGAATCGTTGACATTGCTAAAGACTGTAGGCGGAACGAAATAGCCATCTGCAAGATCACCCTCGGTCATCCTGCTGCCGCCGGCAATTGCTCGCGCGCCCTCTTCCTGGCCAACTTCGAGGTAGCTCGTCACACGGTCAAGCTGCTCGCGGGAGACGAGCGGGCCAACCTGGACGTCCGGATCGAGGCCATTGCCAACTTTGAGCGTGTTGGCGTATTCCGAGACCTGGCTGACAAACTCATCGTAGATATGGTTTTCGACAAAGAGCCGGGTGCCGGCCGAGCAAACTTGCCCCGAGTTTTGAAAAACAGCCATCGCCGCGCCGGCGACAGTCAGATCCATGTCAGCGTCGGCGAAGACGATATCCGGCGATTTGCCTCCCAGCTCCAGCGAAACACGCTTGATGTTGCCGGCCGATGCCTGGATGACCTTCTGACCGGTGAGGTGCGATCCGGTGAATGCGACTTTGTCGACGTCCATATGTGCTGCCAGCGCCGCGCCGGCCGTCTCGCCATAGCCGGTGACAATGTTGATAACACCTTCCGGTACTCCTGCCTCAAGGAAGAGTTCGCCGAGACGGATAGGTGTGAGTGGCGCTTCCTCGGCGGGCTTCAGGACAACGGTGCAGCCCGTTGCCAGCGCCGGACCGATCTTCCAGATGACGGCATTGAGCGGGCCGTTCCAGGGGATGATTGCCCCAACCACGCCGACCGGCTCCTTGAGGGTGTAGGAGACGTATTCGCCGGGCATACTGTTCGGAATTGTTTCACCATGGATCGCCGTGGCCATTCCGGCATAGTACCGGAGGTGGGCAACCGGCCGGCGTTGGTATTGTGCAGACTGGGTCCGGCTGACCGGCGCTCCCATATCCAGCGTATCGAGCAACCCCAATTCTTCGATGTTCGCTTCGATCAGGTCTGCGATGCGGAGCAGGAGTGCCTGGCGCTCAAACGGCTTCCACTTGCTCCACTCACCATTGAAGGCTTTTCGGGCGGCAGCCACTGCCCGGTTGATGTCCTCCTTGTCGCCTTCGGCGACTTGCGCGAGTACCTGTCCGGTAGCGGGATTGATGCTGTCGAAGGTTTTTCCAGATGCAGCATTGACCCATTGCCCACCGATCAGGAGTTTCTTAGCTGGACCATCAAGCCATGCTGGTCGCGTACTTTGTGTCGAAGCGGATTGACTATCCTGGTTGATTGTCACGGGCTATATTCCTTTCGTGTCGACGAACCAACGATTTATCCAGGTGGGGGCATCCTAGCGTTTTGCGGATAGCCTGTCAATGAATATTCATAGACTGAATAGCAATGAAGCACCGTACAGAATTTGTAATGGGGCGGATTCCTTCTTTCAAAGGGTTTCGTATGGGCATGTTCCACCTTCCAGCGACTGTCCGCTAAGACCCCTGTAAAGGATCGTGCCAGGTCTGGACTTGCCTCAACTCCGGTGTGCAGCAAAGGGCGCGATGAATCGCGCCCGCACGGCCAGAAAAGACCGGTTCAACATGTCATTCCGACGTCAGGAGGAATCCGTTCTCTCTATGAGGCTACGGATTCCTCCTGACGTCGGAATGACATGATCAGCGCCGATCTCGTTTCAGAGACACCGAGGATCAGGGCCGTCAGTTCCGGGGTGGGAGGGCGTAGCAGTTGCCGGTGTCGGGTTTGACGGAGTGGTCGGGGTTGGCGATGAGGACGCAGATTTGGCTGGCGCCGTCGGGGATGTCGTTGGCGGTGAAGCCGTCGTAGGGACTCTCGCCGGCGTAGAGATGCCAGGGACCGGAGCCGGGTGAGCCGGCCTGGTCGGGTGCGACGGTGTCTACAAAGAAGTGGACATGCGGACGGGCGTGCTGGGCGGTGTGGGGGTCGTCGATGCCGTCCGGGTGGAGGATATCCAGCTCGAACATTTCAAATTCAATGTGATAGTGCTGGTGTTCCTCGTGCCATTCAATGTCGAGAATGTGGGCGAATTCGACGCCCGGCGGCACCGGTGGTGTGCGGGTTGGCTCGACGGTCGGGCTTGGTGTGGCCGTTGGTTGCGGCACGGCTGTCGATGTCGGCGGCACGGGTGTCCAGGTTGGCGGCACCGGCGTCCAGGTTGGATCTGGTGCGCCGGCGGTATGGGTATGTTCCGGTGCGGCGGGTGCTTCGGTGGCGGTTGGTTCCGGTTCCTGGGCGGTAGCCGTTGGTTCGATGGCGGCGGCTTCGGTTGCGGTAGCGGTCGGGCTTTCGCCAACGAGGCCGGCGGTGTCGCCGTCGTCGCTGCCCTCATCATCGTCCCGCAACTGGAGCACCAGGAAGGCGACCAGGCCGATCAGCAGCAGCGCGGCGATTGCGCCGCCGATGGCTATCTGGCTAAGCGGCAACCCGGAGCCGTCGTCATCGCCGGTGCTTGAGGCGGCAATGTTGGTTGGCGGCGGTGGAGGTGGCGGAACCGGGGTGTAGCCACTGCTGCCGGCGTCGAACGTGGGAGGTTCGGTTGGCGCTTCGGGAGCCGGGTTGTTGAACTGGCCGATTGCCGCTGTGCCGGCGGATTGCTGGTTGAAATCCGCGGGTGGTGGCGCATCCCAGGTCGCCGGCGTTGGCGGGGTCGATATCGGGGCCGGTGGGCTGAATGTTGGCGGCAGTGGTGCCGGCTCAAGGATGGTGGCGTCGGCCACTGCTCCCGCGGCGGCTGCTCCCGGGGCGCTGGCGGTCTGATTCTGGCTGGCGGCGAGTGCTGCACCGAGGGCGATGGCATGTTTCGGATGGGCATCGACGGCGACCTGCACGCCGGTGGCTTCGCGGACCATCTGGCCCACCAGCGGAATCCGGGAAGAGCCGCCGACCAGCAGGATTTTGGCGATGCCTGCGGTGTCGATATTGGCGCTGCGGATGGCGCGCATTAGTGCGGCGATCGTCTCGTGGATGCGCGGACGGATCATCTCCTCAAACTCGCTGCGGGTGATGCGGACTTCGGTCTGGATGTTCGGCAGCATCACCGGGATGGTGGCGTCGGTGTCGAGCGAGAGTCCTTCCTTGGCCTCGCGGCAATCGTCGCGCAGCCGGGAGACGGCGGCAAGGGTGGCGGGGTCGGTCGGGTCGAGTGCCTGCCAATCGGGGCCGATGGCCTGGACGACGTGGGCAAAGATCGCCTCGTCAAAGTCGATACCGCCCAGCCGTTCGATACCTTCCGGCTCGCCAAGCTGGTCAAAGCCGTCGGCGGTTTTGCGTAGCAGGGCAGCGTCGAACGTGCCACCACCGAAGTCGTAGACGGCGACGATCTGGCCGGGTTCGATCCGTTCACGCTGGGTGTAGTGCATCGCGGCGGCAACCGGTTCGGGGATGAAGCTGACTTTGCCGATCTCCGCCATGCGGACGGCCTGTTCGAGCAGATCGAGCTTGTAGGGGCCGTAGTTGGCCGGGTGGCTGACGACGATCTGGTCGGGCTGTTCGCCCTGTTGTTCGACGACCTGGCGGACCATGCCGGCGAGCAGGTGGGCCATCAGGGCTTCCGCTCCGTAGGGCGTGCCACCGAGCAGCAGGGGGGTGGGGTCGCCGAGCCGGCGTTTGAACTCGCGGGCGGTGCGCATCGGCTCGGTCATCGAGCGGCGCACTGCGGCGTCACCAATGAGCACTTCACCATCGGAACGCAGGACGACGACCGACGGAATGGTCGCCGCACGGTTGCCGAGCGAGATGATCTCGGTGCGGCCGTCCTGGGTCAGGCCGGCGGCAGAGAAGGTTGTTCCAAGGTCGATTCCAAGTGCGTACCCCACGGTTGCGTCCCTCGTTTTGGTCGGTTGACTTTACTGGCTAGTTTCCTGAGGCTATGCTGTCTACGTAAATTGTGCCGAAATGTTACAGACACTATAGCCGTGGCGTGGGTTTTTCACCAGAGGGGGCCTTCATTCGACGCGCTTTTTGTGGTCCCGACGACACTCTGTTGTCATCCCGAGCGGAGTCGAGGGACCTCGATCCTCATATCTTGACGTCACTAGGAAAGATCAGTGGCTCGAGATCCTTCGACAAGCCCAGGATGACAGATGAACCGGCATGTACAAGCGAAAACCCAATGTAATTGGAACAGGTGGCAAGGAATTGCGCCCCTACGAGGCCGAAGCGGATTCAGGAACGAAAGCCCGGAGTATGAGCGAACAGCCTGTCCAACAAGCGAACCAGGGGCCGGATCCGTTTGTGTATGCGCGGGATGTGGCGAAGCTTGGTGTGGATGCCAGCACTGCCTATGAACGGCCCGATCTGGCGGCGCGGGTGCAGGCATCGCTGGAGCGGCTGGCGCGGCCGGATACCGTGGTTTGTGTGGTGGGGGAGTTCAAACAGGGCAAGAGTTCGCTGGTAAATGCGCTGGTGGGTGAGCAGATCTGCCCGGTCGATGATGATATGGCGACCGCGGCGATCACGGTGCTGCGCTATCGCGAACAGCCGGAACTGCTGGTGCGCCGTGCCGGCGAGGATGGCCCGGAGACCGAGCGGGTTGATTGGTCGTTGCTGGGTGAACTGGCTACCGAACGCGGCAGCCGGACGGATGCACGACAGATCGAGATGCTCGAGGTTGGGCTGCCAAACCGGTTGCTTGGGGCGGGTGTGACGCTGGTCGATACGCCCGGTGTTGGCGGGATGGTGGCCGGCTATGCGACGGCAACGCTGACCTTTCTCCAGACTGCCGATGCGATGCTCTTTGTGACCGATGCCTCGGCCGAGCTTTCAGCGCCGGAGATCGAGTTTCTGAAAGAGGCGCGCGAACGCTGTCCGGTGGTGGTCGTTGTCCAGAGTAAGGTCGACCTCTACCCATCCTGGCAGCGGATTGCAGACCTCAACCGGGGCCACCTGGAGCGGGCAGAGATTCCGACGCGGATTGTGCCGGTTTCCTCGACGATTCGCGAGATTGCCCTGAACCGCCAGAGTGCGGAACTGAACCTGGAGAGCGGCATCCCGGCGCTGCTGGAGATTTTGCAGGCCGAGGTGCTTGACCGTGCCCGGGAGATTGCCGGAAGCAGGGCGCTGGCCGATACGCGGTTTGCTGCTGGCCAGATGGCCGCGACCTTCGAGACCGAACTGGGAGTGCTGGAGAATCCGGAATCGGCCAGGGCGACGTTGCAGTTGCTTGAGGAGATGAAGGAGCGGCTGACTTACCTGCGCGGTCCGGCTGCACGATGGAGTGTGTTGCTGAACGACGGGTTTGCCACGATCAACCAGCAGGTCGATTACCAGTTTCGCGGCGCGATGCGGACGCTGATGCGGGCGGTTGAGGAGCAGATCGAGGAGTCTGATCCCGGCGTGAACTGGGACGAGCTTGGCGAAGGGTTGCGGACCGATGTTGCTCGTGCGGTGGATGAGACGTTTGCCCGGCTGACCGGCGACGCCGGCGAGCTGCGGGAGCGGATTATCGACCTGTTGCGCGATGAGTTCACCGACCTTGAAGCGTTGGGCCGAACCAGCACCCAGGTTGACATCAGTTCGATGTGGACCGAATCGAAGATCGAGACGCTGACAGTCAGTGGCCGGATATTTCAGGGTCTTGGCGCGGCGCGAGGCTCCTATATGGGGCTGTTGATGGTCGGTATGATCGGGAACTTCATCGGGATTGCCGTGCTTGGGCCGGTGTTGCTCGGGGCGGGGCTGCTGTTCGGTGGGCGTCATCTGGTGGAGGAGCGCAAGAAGCAACTCCAGAAGCGCCGGCAACAGGCGCGGACGTTCGTCCGGCAGTTTGTTGATGATGTCCAGTTCGAGGTTGGGGCGCGCATTCGCGAGACGTTGCGGGATTTGCAGCGTGAAATGCGGGACCACTTCACCGAACGGCTCAACGAGTTGTTGCGAACCTGCACCGAGACGGCCAACGCCACGCAGCAGAGCATGCAGCAGGACCAGGCCACCCGTGAGCGCCGGATAGCAGATTTGCGGGGACGGGTGGAGAAACTGAACGAGCTTCAGCGCCGGGTTGACCGGGCGGAAGGCATGTTGTCATGAGCGTGCACGCCGGGGTGTTGGAGACGATTGGCCGGTTCTGTGACGAGGCGCTTTCGATTGCCGCCGGAACGCCGGAAGCCGAGGAGATTGCAGCGATCCGCGAGCGGTTGTTTGGTCCGCTGCGGGTGGCGATTGCCGGCCGGGTGAAGGCGGGCAAATCGACGTTGCTGAACGCGCTGGTTGGCGAGCGGCTGGCTCCGACCGACGCCGGGGAGTGCACCCGGATCGTGAGCTGGTATCGCCAGGGTTTCAGCTACGACGTCCAGGCGTTGCTGCACGACGGGAACACCCGGCCGTTGCGCTTTACCCGAGATGACGGGCCGCTCGAGATTGACCTGGGGCCGCTCGATGCCGGCGATGTCGAACGTCTGGAAGTCAGCTGGCCGACGAGCAATCTGGCACGGGTGACGCTGATCGACACGCCCGGTCTTGCGTCGATGCACGATGAGAACTCGGCCCGCACCCGGGATTTTCTGGCGCTTGAGGATGAGGACCGGCGCAGCGATGCCGACGCGGTGATCTATCTGATGCGCCATATGCACCGCTATGACAGCGAATTTCTGGAGACGTTTCTCGACCAGTCGGTGAATGGGACCTCGCCGCTAAATGCGGTTGCGATTCTCTCGCGTGCCGATGAAATCGGTTCGGGCCGGCTGGATGCGCTGGATTCGGCGAAGGCGATTGCCGGGCGTTACAGCCAGGATGAGCGTATTCGTGAGCTATGTGTCAACGTGCTGCCGGTAGCAGGGCTGCTGGCCGAGACGGGCACGACCTTGCAGGAACACGAAGTGGCCGCCCTGCGGGAGATTGCCCGGCTGGACGAGGCTGATCTGGAGCTAATGCTGCTCTCGGTCGATCGCTTTGCCGCGCCGGAAGCGAGCCACCTGCTGGTGGAAACGCGAAAGATGCTGCTGGATCGGCTGGGACTCTTCGGGGTGCGGTTCTGCGTGGCGGCGATCCGCGACGGTCGGGTGCGGTCGGCTCCGGAACTGGCCAGGCTGCTGGTCGATGCGTCCGGGCTGGATGCGCTGCGGTCGGTGCTGGAAGGGCACTTCTTCTCGCGTGCCCAGATGCTGAAGGCGCGTTCGGCGCTGACGTCGCTGCGGCGTTCCGTGCGGGCGCTTGCGGAGCATGATCCGGCGGGATCGCGGCGGCTGTTGCTGGAGATCGAGCAGTTTGAGGCGTCGACGCATGCGTTCGCCGAGCTACATCTTGCCCATCTGGCGTTGGCCGGGATGGTGCGGGTGGCGCCGGACCAACTGGAAGAGCTTGCCCTGTTGACCAGCGACGGGCCGGCAGCGGTGCGGGTGGGCTGTCCACCGGATGCGGCTGTTGAGGATGTCCGTATGGCTGCGCTGATTGGTGCAGACCGCTGGCGGACGCTGGCCGCCAACCCCCTGCTCGACCGCGAAACGGTCGATGCCTACCAGATCGCCATCCGGAGTTATGAGGGTGTTTACGCGAGTTTGGTGTGACAATCCAAGCCTACTTTACTGTGATCCCGAGCCCCTCTTACCGTCATCCCGAGCGAAGTCGAGGGACCTCGTGGGTCGGGGCTTTCATGGTGACTTCAAGATTCGAGGCTCGAGGTCCCTCGACTTCGCTCGGGATGACGGTAAGAGTGGCTACGTCTATGGAACCTGCGCTTAGGCGCTTTCGACGGCTTTGCCGCCGGCGTACCAGGGGATGGAGAGGGTGGTGGTGTCGTCGATGAAGT
>CAZRNC010000068.1:8355-10647 GCA_964601285.1 uncultured Thermomicrobiales bacterium
GGCCGGCGGCATACATTCGTACGGGCTAGGCCATGCCTCGCCCTTGGCGCGAAAGCGCCACCTCTCCGGATCCAAACGGCTGTGGCCAGGGATGCGGGCCGTACCGGCCCGAGGGCGAGGCGTGGCCTAGCCCGTACGAAGTGGCTGGTGTGTTTGCCTTATCCGGCGCTTTCGACGGCTTTGCCACCGGCGTACCAGGGGATGGAGAGGGTGGTGGTGTCGTCGATGAAGTAGGCGAGGCAGTCGGGGAAGATTTTGAGGTAGAGCCGGTACTCAGCGGTATCGAAGGTGAGTTGCAGGTCGAAGCCGGGCAGGCGGACCCGGGAATCGACCAGGGTTGCGTCGAGCAATTCGGCGATGCTTGCAGTTACGACCTCATCGGAATCATCCCAGCCGCAAAGCACCTCGTCGTCGCTATCCAGCCGCCAGGGACACTCGACGATCAGCCAGGATTCGCCGTCGTGGTCGCCGGGCGCAACCTGGAGCAGTTCGCCGAAATCGACGATCAGTTCGTCGTCCTCGCCAATGCTGATCTGGGAACAGCGCAAATTGTGGAGCTGCTGGACCAGGCGGATCTGCGCCTCGACTGCCTTACGCGTCATGGAATGCTTCCCAATCCGACGGGACGTCGTCACCTTCGACCCACCAGGAGACCGGCAGGTGGTCGTCATCATCTTCGGGGAACTCTGCGGCAAACTGGGTGGAATCGCAGGGGAAGCAGCGGATGGTCAGCCCACCGTTGAAGTGGAGCGCGAGATCGAATCCGGGGTGGTCAACCTCTACCCGTTCGAGTGTTGCGCCGACAAGCTGGCGTACGGTCTCCGGAATGGCGTTCTGGTCGATGTCGCCCGATCCTGCAATAACGTTGTCGCCCTGTTCCACGCGCCAGACGCCGTGCAGCGTGATCGTGCGCCGGGCGTCGACCGTGTCTTCACCTTCGACCCGCGGCGGTCCAAAATGGATGAGCAGCGAATCCTCGTCGATGAGCATGGCGTTGCAGGTCATGCCGGTGACGGTCGGCAGCCAGGATTCCTGTGCTTCGTAGGCGAGCTGGGTCATGCGTCGTTTTTCTTCCGGCGCATCTGGACGTTGAACCGTTCGCCCGGTTTCTGGTCGAGGAACTTGATGCTGGTTTCCAGCTTGCTACCCTCAAGTTCGGGATCGCGGAGCTGGAGCTGCCCGCCGATGCGGTTTAGCTCTTCGCGGGTCGTTTCGATGACCACGCGAACCAGTGCCCCAGGCCCTTTGGGTGGTTCAACTTCGATGTTGGTGATGCCGGGATTCAGGGCACGCAAACGCTGGGCGATGCCGGTCAGATCGAGATCTCGGCCCTCACTCATTCTGCCCTCGCAGGTTGGGTGAGCCGGGCAATTTCGCCAAGGAATGAGTATGCGCCGGGTCCGAGCGCGCTGATCAGCGACTGGATGCTATCTGAGAGCCGGACAATGCTGCGGGAAACATCAATTTCAGGAGTGCCAATCATCTCTGCACCATCGGCCAGCAGGTAGGCGAGGGGGACGTCGGCATCGGAGATCGCGATCATCTGCTCCGGGTGCAGCCAGAGGAAGAACGGATGCTCATCTTTGGCAACGACTCGCGGCCGGGATGTCAACTTGCCGGCATAGACTGCGACGGCGATGATGGATTCATACGTATCTGACCAGGGTTCGAAAGCAGGCGTACCGTGCCGGCGGAAGACCATGGCAGCCGGGCCGATTTCGCCCATGAAGCAGAGTGGGGAGACCTGGTCGGGTGAACGGATGACGAGCGTCTGGTGGAGATCGAGCAACTTCAAATTGCTGCCGGTCTCTTCAACGGCCTCGCGCATGACAGCCTGGACGAATGTTTCGCCGGGTTCGACCCAGCCGCCGATACCGGTTATCGGGATCACCGAACGGCTGCCAATCGGGTAGGCTGGCCTTGCTGCGACCAGAAACCTGCCATCTTCGGCGGCAAGCAAACTGGCTCCGCTGCCATCATCCGGACCAACGAGGTCTGCTGAAACGGCACGAGCGGTCATGGTTGCATCGATATGTATCACCGCTCTCTCCTCTCTCCGCCCCCTAATCTTCCCACTGTTGTGCCAATCTGTCGATAGCGGGGATGTTAGGGAAATGAGACGATGCTTCATTCATATTAAGTAAAGCATCAATGCGCCGACGGTTCGGTTGGAACCCCCGTTGGGGGTGCTTTGCATGCGCCCGGGTGGAACGCCTCGATGTTCAGGCCGGATCAGCCCAGCCTGGATTGTCATCCTGAGCGAAGTCGAAGGATCTCGAGCCACGGATCTTT
>CAZRNC010000069.1:0-10626 GCA_964601285.1 uncultured Thermomicrobiales bacterium
GCGCCACTGCTCACGATCAGGTTCTCCCTTACCTACAGGCATCCCAACAATCCCTCGATGAGTGTACATCCTCCGGAATGCCCGTTGCCTTGCTGTCACCAGTTTTTGGCGCAGAATCGGCCAATTCTGAGAGAACGTTGTGAAGGGAACGATGCATCAGCACCGACTGTTTCAGGAACTGCGTACTTCCGCGGAGAGAACGGCGTTTAGCTTGTCATCCTGAGCGAAGCCGAAGGATCTCCTTCCATGAAACGATCAAGGATCAGTCAAGGCGCATGGAAAGAGATCCTTCGACTTCGCTCAGGATGACAGTCTAAACAGGCATGTACAAGCCAAAATTGGTAGTGGTTGGAGAAGGTGCTTGCATTGCAATGCGCCCCTACCCCTTCGGGGGTCCAGCGTTCGATGTCTAGCCACTCGAACCCACCCACAACAAAGGCGGGTGTGGAAATCCACACCCGCCTGTTTGCTTGATGAATTTGCCAGCCGTTACGTACGTGGCGGACCTTCGTTCGATCGCCGGCGACGCTGACCGTGGCGGTTGGCGACTGCCAGGCGGACGCGGGCGCGGCGAAGTTCGGCTTCGGCCTGGGCAAGGCTGCCGGCACCACCGGTTCGTGCCTCGCGGACTGCCTCTTCCGCGCGCTGGCGGGCAGCCTCTGCGCGGGCGGTATCGATTTCTTCAACTCGTTCGGCCGAGTCGGAAAGGATCAGCACCTTGTTGTTGGCAACTTCAAGGAATCCGCCGAACACGGTCAGCACATCCTCGTTGCCGCCCCGGACAACCCGGAGTTCGCCGGCGGAGAGCAGGCTGAACAGCGGTGCGTGACGTGGCAGGATACCCAGTTGCCCATCTGCGCCCGGTGCCGACACCATATCAATGTCAGTTCCGGCATAGACCACCCGCTCGCCGGTGACGATCTCCACACTCAATTTCGATCCTGCTGATGAGGTGGCTACCAATGGTTCCCCCTATTGTCCCCACAATGCCCGACGCTCGGAACGGATTTGCCTGGCTTACTCGCCGGCTGCCATCTCGGCGGCCTTCTCGATGGCCTCGTCAATGGTACCGACCATGTAGAAGGCCTGCTCCGGCAGGCTGTCGTGCTTGCCTTCGAGAATCTCCTTGAAGCCGCGCACCGTCTCGGAAAGCTCAACGTAGCGGCCCGGGTTGCCAGTGAACTGCTCGGCAACGAAGAATGGCTGGGTAAGGAAGCGCTGGATGCGGCGGGCACGGGCGACAGTGATCTTGTCCTCGTCGCTGAGCTCTTCCATACCAAGAATGGCGATAATGTCCTGCAGGTCGCGATAGCGCTGGAGCACCCGCTGCACTTCACGGGCAGTGTCGTAATGCTCCTGGCCAACGATCAGCGGGTCAAGAATTCGGGATGTTGACGACAGCGGGTCCACCGCCGGGTAGAGCGCCTGCTCCACCAGCGCACGGTCGAGTGAGATCGAACCGTCGAGGTGAGCAAACGTTGTCGCCGGGGCCGGGTCGGTGTAGTCATCAGCAGGAACATAAATGGCCTGCAGCGAGGTGATCGAACCGGTCTGGGTCGAGGTGATGCGCTCCTGGAGCGCGCCCATCTCGGTGGCCAGCGTCGGCTGATAACCCACGGCGCTCGGCATACGACCGAGCAACGCCGACACCTCGGACCCTGCCTGGACGAACCGGAAGATGTTGTCGATAAAGACCAGCACGTCGCGGCCCTCGTCGCGGAAATATTCGGCAACGGTCAGACCGGTTAGGCCAACCCGCAGGCGCGCGCCCGGCGGCTCATTCATCTGACCGAAGATCAGAACGGCCTTGTCCAGCACGTCGGAGTCGATCATCTCACCACGGAGCGACGTTCCCTCACGGGTGCGCTCGCCCACACCGATGAACACGGAGTAACCACCGTGCTCGGCGGCGATGTTTCGGATCATCTCCTGAATAACGACGGTCTTGCCAGTGCCGGCACCGCCGAACACGCCGGACTTACCACCCTTGGTGAACGGAGCGATCAGGTCGATAACCTTCGTGCCGGTCTCGAACACTTCCACGGAAGTGGACTGCTCGGAGAATGGTGGCGGACTCTGGTGGATTCCACGATGCTGCTCGGCGTTGACCTCGCCCAGCCGGTCAATCGGCTGGCCAAGAACGTCGATAACCCGGCCCAGCGCGGCCTGGCCGACCGGCACCTGGATCGAGCCGCCGACGTCGGTCGCCTTCGAACCACGGGAGAGACCGTCAGTAGTGGACATCGCAACACAGCGAACCCAGTCGTTGCCAAGGTGCTGCTGCACCTCGAGAACCAGCGTTCCGCCATCCGGCATATCAACGTCGATTGCGTTGTAGATTTCCGGCAGGTTCCCAGATGGGAACTCTACGTCCACCACCACGCCCTGCACCTGAACGACTCGCCCAACCGCGCGTTCTGTGTCTACCGCCACTCCGGCCTCCTGTCACCCGGCGCGGTGTGCGCCGTCAAAAACGTTCTAGCGTCCGACGGCCGCACCGGCCGCAATCTCCGAGACTTCGTTGGTAATCTGCGTCTGGCGCGCCTTGTTGTACGCCAGGGAAAGCTCGCCGACCAGCTCCTTGGCATTCTCGCTGGCGTTGCGCATGGCCACCATGCGGGCAGAATGCTCACTGGCAATCGCTTCGAGCATCGCCTGGTAGAGCTGTACTTCAATGTAGCGAGGCAAAAGTGCTTCCAGCACTTCGTCGCGGCCCGGTTCGAAGATGAAGTCGCTGACGATGTCTTCCGTGTCCATCTCCTGGTCCGGCTGGATCGGGAGAATCTGGAGCGCGACCGGCTGCTGGACCATCACGTTGACAAACTTCGAATAGACCAGATAGACGGCATCAACATTGCCGGCGATGTACTCACCGATTGAGACATCGACGATTGGCCGCAGGTCGTCGATCGATGGCCAGTCGCCAAGGTTGGTGAACTCGGCCGTCACGTTCTGCCCGAAGCGGGTGAAGAAGTCGCGACCTTTACGTCCGACGGTCACGATATCGACCGGTGTATCACCCTGATCCCGAACAAACGTGACACCACGCCGGATGACGTTGCTGTTCAACGCGCCGGCCAGCCCCTTGTCCGCCGTGATCACGATGACGCCGACCCGATTGATCGGCCGCTGTTCGAGCAGCGGGAACCGTCCCGATTCGAGGTCAGAGACCCCGGAAAGCGCCGAGATCATCGTCCGGATTCGCTCTGAATACGGACGTGATGCCTGCACGTTCTGCTGGGCACGGCGCATTTTGGCCGCGGCGACCATCTCCATCGCGCGCGTGATCTGAGACGTGTTCTGAACGGAACGAATACGTCTCCTGATTTCCCGAGCTGATGCCACCGGTTGCTCCCTCTTGCCTCGTCAGATCCGATCCGCCGGGCTCTACGCTCCGCCGAAGTTCATGGTGGACTTGAAATCCTGGATTGCCTTGCCCAGTTGGGCTGCAGTCCCGTCCTCAATCCGGCCGGAAGAAACGATCTCCGACAGAATGCCAGGATGGGATGTGTCCATGTAATCAAGCAGTTGGGTCTCGAACTCAGAGACCTGTTCGACCGGTACGTCATCCATATAGCCGTTACCGGCAGCCCAGATGGCGACCACCTGCTTCTCAACCGACAGCGGCCGATATTGCGGCTGCTTCAGCAGTTCGGTCATCCGCTGTCCACGGTTCAGTTGGCGCTGGGTTGCAGCGTCCAGGTCGGAACCGAACTGCGCGAACGCGGCCAGCTCACGATACTGGGCAAGGTCGCCACGCAGGCGTCCTGCCACCTGGCGCATCGCCCGGATCTGGGCGTCACCACCCACACGCGAAACGGAAAGACCCACGTTCACCGCCGGTCGAATACCGGCGTAGAAGAGGTCAGCCTCCAGATAGATCTGGCCGTCGGTAATAGAAATCACGTTTGTCGGAATGTATGCCGAAACGTCGTTTGCCTGGGTTTCGATGATCGGCAGCGCCGTCAGCGATCCACCACCACGCTCATCGCTCATCCGGGCAGCACGCTCGAGCAAGCGGGAGTGCAGGTAGAAGACGTCGCCAGGATAGGCTTCACGTCCCGGAGGGCGGCGCATCAGCAGCGACACTTCGCGGTAGGCCCAGGCATGCTTGGAAAGGTCGTCGTAGATGATCAGGGCGTTGCCGCCATTCTCCATGACTTCCTCGCCCATCGCGCAACCGCAGTATGGCGCGATGTACTGCATCGGGGCCGGGTCGGATGCGGAGGCCGACACCACGATGGTGTAGTCCAGCGCACCATACCGCTCCAGAATGCCGACAATCTGGGCAACCTGGGCGCGCTTCTGGCCAATGGCCACGTAGATGCAGACGACGCCGGTGCCCTTTTGGTTAATGATCGCGTCGATGGCGACGGCAGTCTTGCCGGTCTGGCGGTCGCCAATGATCAGCTCTCGCTGACCCCGGCCAATCGGGATCATGGCGTCGATCGCCTTGATGCCGGTCTGCAGCGCGGTATCCACATTCTGGCGGTCAATCACACCCGGGGCGATACGTTCCACAGCACGGGTTGCGGTGGTCGGAATCGGACCCTTGCCGTCAATCGGCTCACCGAGCGCATTAACCACGCGGCCGATAAGCTCCGGGCCGACCGGCACCTCGATGATGCGACCGGTCGAGCGGACTTCATCGCCTTCTTCAATCTCGATGTAATCACCGAGAATGATAACGCCGACGCTATCCTCCTGGAGGTTGAAGGCCATGCCCATCACCCCGTTGGAGAACTGCACCAGCTCATTGGCCTTCACCTCGCTGAGGCCATACACAGTGGCAATACCATCACCAACCTCAATAACGTTGCCCACATTGGTCACCGTCATCTCGGCTTCGAAGTTCTGGATCTGCCCCTTGAGAATGTCGCGAATCTCTGTTGAGCGTACGGCCATTACCGCCTCCTGATTTGCCGCCAGTCCCACGCGCCCGAAAGCGCCTCACCAGCCGTCCAACGCATCGCTATTGTGCGATCTGCAGTCGCAATCTGTGCAGTTGCGAGAGGATGCTGCCATCCACCAGTTGGTCGCCGATGCGGGCAACCATGCCACCAATAATTTCCGGGTCTACCGAGGTTCGTAGCTCAACCTCGCGGCCAACAACATTTCGCAAACCATCGCGAACGACCTGGGCCTCTTCCGGTGTCATCTCCATTGCGGTCGTCACATTGGCGATGGCGATGCCTCGTGATTCAAGCACGAGATCATTGAAGACCTCATAGAGCAGCGGAACAGAATCAATCCGCCGTCGTTCGGTCAGCATCACCGCCAGGTTTCGCGCGAGTTGCCGCCCGTCACCGGGGAGCAATTCCGTAATCGCGGCCCGCTTGCGGTCGTGGGAAACATTCGGACTCATAAAGAACCCACCGACGACCGGATCCTCAACGGCAGCCGCCAGTCGGGAGAGATCGGCGAGCCACTGCTCGTGCGTGCCACTCTCCTCGGCAAGCTCAAAGACTGCCTGTGCGTATCGTTTTGCTACACCGCGTGAGGCCATGATCCTCCGGCTTTCTGCACTTGCTGCGTGTATCCGGCTGGTCTACGCCTGCGGCGTCGGACCATTTCCGTTACCTGCGCCAGCTTCTGCCAACGCTTCTTCGATCAACCGCATCTGATCGTCGCGGTCGATATTGGCTCGAACAATTTTGGATGCCGCCGACACTGCGAGATCGGCAACTTCCTGCCGCAACTCAACGCGTGCCTGCCGCACTTCAGCATCAAACGCCAGGCGTGCCTTCTCGAGCATCTCGTCTGCCTGGATCTGGGCTTGTGCCTGGGACCGGGCGACGTTCTGGTCGGCCAGTTCGCGAGCGCTTTGCAGAATCTGCTGTGCTTCGCGGCGGGCTTCGTTCAGCGCCTCTTCGTTTGCGGCACGTGTGTTCTGCAGTTCCAGCTCAATGGCCTGGGCACGATCAAGACTCTGACGGACACGCTCTTCGCGGGCGTCCTTCATGTTCGTGATCGGTCCGAGGGCAAACTTCCAGAACAACCAGATAAAGAGCGTAAAGGAGACGAGCTGAACGCCCAGATTCAACCAGGAAATGCCTATGTCACCCATGTTGCGGGCTAACCCTTCTTCCGTTCCGCCGGTGTCAAGCTTCCAATCGGCCAGGTTGCTGCCGCAGCAGACGGGTCGATTGGAATGGGCCGGGGGCATCCGTGCCCCCGCCCCACGCGGGCAACCACGTCTTTACCACTGACGACACCCCATGAATCGCATCTGTCAGACGCGTTCCGCCGTGGGGCGACGACCTATGCGGCAAAGATGAGGATGATCGCGATAACGAATGCGTAGATTGCGATGGCCTCAGCCAGCGCCGCACCGATGATCATCGTGGTTCGAACAGCTGCTTCTGCATCCGGGTTGCGGCCGATGGCATCCATTGCCTTACCGACAGCAAAACCGATGCCGACGCCCGGTCCAAGACCGCCAATACCAATGGCCAGGCCGGCTGCCAACAGTTTTGCGACTTCCGGATCGGTTACTCCAGCTAGCACCCTGCGTTCCTCCTCGTGTCAAGCCAACCCGTTGGCCGGCTCTGTTCCACATCGTGCGCCTAATCGAGACGCGCTACGACCAAATGTATCGGCGCGAAGCTGCCAAACTCCGCAAGGTTTAATGGCCATGACTCTCTTCGGCACCATGTTCGTCGTGCCCACCAGCCGTCGCAAGTGACAGGTAGATAAGCACGAGGAGTGAGAACACCAGCGCCTGAACGAATCCAAAGAGAACTTCGAGATACAGGAAGATGGTTGGCACAGCCAGCGTTGCAACCAGGAACCAGGTCGCGGCTGCAATTGAAACCATCACGGCAACCAGCACCTCGCCGGCAAAGACGTTGCCGAACAAACGGAAGGAGAGCGAAACGATTCGGGAAACTTCTGCAATGACTTCAAGCGGGAAGATCCACCACGGATCAGCCATGTGCTTGATCCGGCCGCCAACACCGTGCGCCATTACACCGGCAATCTGAACGATCACCACCGCCAGAATGGCCATGGCAAGCGTCATATTGAGGTCGGCACTCGGTGAACGGAAGAACGGAACCAGCACCCGGCCATCTTCCGAAGCGGCCGCGAGGGCAACATCAGAACCTGGCTGGACTGTCGAGGCGATCATTGTGGTTTCTGCGGCATGGTGTGGGTCGTCTTTCCAGAGGCCAATCGTGCCGATTCCTGGAAGGAGCCCTGAGTAGTTCGAAATGATGATAAAGATGAAGAGGGCGCCGATCAGCGGCCAGATTCGCCGGCCAACACGCTTGCCGGCTGTCGACTCAACCATCCCGAGCAGGAAGTCAACCACCGATTCGAGCATGAACTGGCCGAATCCCCGGGGTTGCATCTGTGCTTTACGGGCTACCCGTGCGCCGAAGATGAGTAGAAAAGCCATGACAAGCAGCATGGTGAGGAAGGCATTGGTGAAATTAAAGGGCCCGATCGAAAACAATGACTCTGCGGCGATCGAGACATGAATATCCATGTACTACCGTTCCTACCCCAACGCTTCATCTCGTCCCGGAACAGACTCCCCCGAATCAGCCCGGTTCGATCGTTTTAGCTTCACCCTACCCCGGTCAGGTCGATCCAGCACAACCAGTTCATAGAGCGAGTAACCCGCCGCAATCATACCCAGCACCATGCCAACTAGCACCATTGCCGGTTGTGTGCCCAGCCAGCGATCCAACAGGATGCCTGCGCCTATACACACAATCAGACTGACTGCGACGCTGCATCCGAGGCCAGATGCCGTGCCTATCGCTTGCCAGTCCTTCGTCGTTTGCGATTCGTGCGGGTCCCCCATGGTTGTGCCATCCCGCCTTTGACACCGCGTGCACTATATCACAATCTTTCGGAAATCCTCAACGCTTTATGTAGGATTCTCGCACATTTCTACCGGTGAGCGGGCGCTCGTTCCGCTTCCCGTGCCTGGAGTGTTGGCAACGGGCGCTGATCGCCCTCTCGCAACACCGTTATCGCCGCCCCAACAAAGTCGCGGAATAGCGGATGTGGCCGCGTCGGACGGCTCTTGAACTCCGGATGAAACTGCACCCCGATGAAGAACGGATGGTCGCGCAGCTCCATGATCTCCGCCAGCCGGTTGTCCGGCGACGCGCCGGCAACAATCAGCCCGGCATCGGCCAGTTGGTCCAGATAGTCGTTGTTCACTTCCCAGCGGTGCCGGTGACGCTCTTCGACCAGGTCCGCGCCATAGGCGGCGGCAGTCCGGGTTCCAGGAACCAGCTTGCATGGATAATGTCCCAACCGCATGGTTCCGCCCATATCAACGCCATGCTGGTCGGGCATCAGATGAATCACCGGGTTGCTGGTTTCCGGGTCGATCTCGGTGCTGTTGGCATCGGCGTAGCCGAGCACGTGGCGTGCAACATCAATCACCGCCATATGTAGCCCGTAGCACAGCCCGAGGTATGGAATCTTGTTCTCACGCGCATAGCGCGAAGCTGCGACCTTGCCCTCAATACCGCGCGAGCCAAACCCGCCGGGAACCACCACACCACTCGCATGGCGCAGCCGCTCGGGAATCTCGTCCGGCAACACCAGCTCAGAGTTGATCCAGTTGATCTCAACATCAACATCATGGAACAACCCGGCATGGGAGAGCGATTCGACCACGCTCAGATAGGCATCGTGCAGTTCAACATACTTGCCTACCAGCGCCAGTTCGATCGTCCGGCGCGGGGCCTTGATGCGATCGACCAGGTGGACCCACTCGGACAGGCGCGGTTCGGACGACCAGCCGAAATGCCTGGCCAGGTAGTTGCCGGCTCCGGCATCCTCCAGCATCAGCGGCACTTCGTAAATCGTCTCGGCCGTCTCCAGCGGAATAACCGCTTCGTCCTCGACATCGGTAAACAGCGAAATCTTGGAGATCACATCCAGCGGCACCGGCTGATCGGAGCGGCAGATGATCATGTCCGGCTGGATGCCGATTCCGCGCAGTTCCTTGACCGAATGCTGGGTGGGCTTGGTCTTCAGCTCACCGGACGCTCCGACATAAGGCAGCAGGGTGACATGTATATAGAAGACGTTCTGCCGGCCGGCATCCTTCCGCATCTGTCGAATCGCTTCAAGAAAGGGCTGGCTTTCAATATCACCAACCGTGCCACCGACCTCAACGATCAGCACATCGGCACCGCTGGTAGCCGCCAAATCCTTGATCCGGTCTTTCATTTCGTTGGTGATGTGCGGGATAACCTGCACCGTGCCGCCAAGGTAATCGCCACGACGTTCCTTGGATAGGACCGATGAATAGACCTGGCCGGTGGTGACGTTCGACCCACGCAAGACGTACTCGTCAGTGAATCGTTCATAGTGGCCGAGGTCGAGATCGGTCTCTGCGCCGTCTTCGGTCACAAAGACCTCGCCGTGCTGATACGGCGACATCGTTCCCGGGTCGACGTTGAGGTATGGATCCAGCTTCATCATGGCCACGCTCATCCCGCGAGCCTTGATCAACCGCCCCAGCGACGCTGTCGCAATGCCCTTACCGACCGACGAGACGACACCACCGGTTACAAAAATGTACTTTGTCACCGACTCACCCCTCCGCCCACCATCCTGGTTCTGCCGCTGATACACGCTGCAACGTCGTCGGGGCGCCCCCTGTGCGCCCCGGTTCCATTGCTATCTGGTCGTTACTACCGGTTCGAGGATCGCTACCTCGACCGCATCTCGCAGGTCACTCTGCCGGATCTGGAGCCGGTCAACGGGCGTCACCTCGGGCGAGCCCATCTCTTTCAGGAACCGTTCCAGATCGTCGAGATCCTTGTCGCCATAGGCTGTCTGGTATTGCATCGGGATAACCATCCGGGGTTCGATCTGTCCGATCACCTCGGCTGCCTTCGATGCATCGAGCACGGTGCCCCCACCAACCGGCACGATCAGGATATCCACTGACTCCAGCGCCTCTACCTGCTCTTCGCTCAGACGATGTCCGAGATCACCAAGATGGCAGAAGGTCATGCCCTCCACCTCAATCAGATAGATCGTGTTGCGTCCGTGAAGTTCGCCACGCTGGTCGTCGTGATAGGTCCGGATGCCGGTGACGAAGACGTCGTTCATCTCATATTCGCCAGGACCCTGGATGATTTTGAAGTCGCCGGAAATGTTCTCGGTCGCGGTGTGACCGGGGTGATCGTGGGAAATCGTGACAATGTCAGCCTTTTGTTTCTCGGCCCGGTAGCCCGATGAGCGCGGCACGGGATCAAGGATCAACGTCGCCTCACGCGCACGAATCCGGAAACTGGCATGACCAAACCATCTAATCTCAGCCATCGTCCTCAAACATCCGATGTTGATACAAAGCTATTCGCATGTCGGGTGGGCATTATTCGTGAGGAGTTCTCAACGGCCTAGATGAGGATACCATGACCCGGAAGCGAGTTACAGTGGCTATTGTCGCCTGAGGGTTACGGAGATTGCGAAAGAGTGACTTGCATTTCGCCTTGCTCTGACTGTTTCGAGGAGCCTCGAACGTATGCAAAGAAGAACGTTCTTTATGACGCTCTGTAATCTGACCGGCGTATTGTGACGTCTGCCCAGCTATTTTCGTAGGGGCGTCTTGCATACGCCCGGTTTCACGCCTCGGGGGCCAGACGG
>CAZRNC010000070.1:0-10600 GCA_964601285.1 uncultured Thermomicrobiales bacterium
CCCTCCAGGGCATCGGCGCAGCAGGGACAGCGCAAGACGCTTGCTGAACGTATGCAGGACCTTGAGCGCCGGCTCGCCGAATCACAACAGTACCGGCCACCGGTAGAGCAGTTCCCGGCCCAACCGCCTCCTGAGCCGCTGCCGGAGGAAATCCGCCTGGATCCTGACGCATATGAAACCGGGCGCGACCGCAACCCCAGGGATCAAAGCCAGCGGCCCCAGGAGCCGGAACAGCTGTTCGAACTCCGGCCCAAGCGTCGACGATCTGCTCCGCAACAGGTTGGTCCGGCGCGAGGACAGAATCACCGGGCGTCCATCAGAAGGACGCTCGACGACCCAGCTGCCTTCCGCCGGGCATTCATTATCGCCGAAGTCCTCGGCCCTCCAGTCACACTCCGCGACGAAAATACGTCGGACATGTAACACCAAAGTGAGGGGTGCAGCTTGATGCATCCCTCACTTGGATTCTTCTCAGAATTCGATGCCAAATTGTCAAAATTCGGGTCGATTTTGCGTGCAACTCGTCTCTCTTTGGTGTACAATAATTCTAGAACAAACGTTCTCACTGAGTGCCGCTCAGAGAGAAAGACGAGTAGCTTTGAGAAGATTGGAATGCACATGAGCGGCAAGCAAAACCGGTTCAATCCGGCCAACCACCTGCGGCAAATCGAACGACGTCAGCGACAGCCAGATGGCAGCTACGTCAAAGTGGCCAGCGACTATCTCGATGTCAAATGGCGCCTGGTCTGGTTCCGCGAGGAGCATCCAGACGGCTCGATCATGACTGACTTGTTGTCACAGCCAGGCGTATCGCCAGCCGTCGTCAAGGCAACGGTCACGCTGGAGAACGGCGTCACCGGCACCGGGTTCGGCCAGTGTGGCTCCGAGGATTGGGGCGACTGGTTGGAGAAGGCGGAAACCCGGGCAATCGGCCGCGCACTAGCACTGCTCGGCTTTGGAACCCAGTTCTGCCAGGACTTCGACGAGATCATCACTGATGCGCCAATCGAGCGCAGCCCGGTCGCAGAGAACGATCGGCCAACGATCAGCGATCCCGCCAGCCCGATGACCGCCAACCAGCGACGCTACATTGAAGCGCTCGCCCGCGATGCCGGCCTCGATCATGACGGGCTGGTCGACACGATCACCCGCCGGTTCGACCAGCAGATCGACGATCTCACCAAGTCGGAAGCCAGTTCGCTGATTGAAGCCCTTCAGGCGATGAAGGACGAACGTAGCCTGGCCGGCTTCACCAACTAGTTCACTCCTCCCCACCCACACCCCCTGTTCCCGGAAGCCTCACCGCCCATTGCGGTGGGGCTTCCGTTTGCATGTCGTTCAGATTGAACCCTCAATCGGGAGAGGCAACCTCTTTTCGTACACATGGTGACATTCGCAAAAACTGTAAGAACTCTGCGTCCCATCGGTCTTATTACCGGGAACCAGTTGAATGACGCCTAGCGAAAGGAAACCCGGAAGTGAAATCCCGCAACATCATGGCCGTGCTGATTGCAGCACTCCTGTTGGTCTCGATCGTGCTGCCTGCGCTTGCCGCACCGCCGGCCAATCAACATTTCCAACGCACCTGGGCACGAACCGACCAGCCGGTCATGTCCGGCCAGGTGTCACGCACCTGGATGTGGGGGCCGGAAGGGTATGCCGGCGAAGTACAGGAGAACTACCAGGAAGCACCGGGCGGCGTGCGCACGGTGCAGTATTTCGACAAATCCCGGATGGAGATCACCAACCCGGACGCCGATCAGAACTCAATCTGGTACGTCACCAACGGCCTGCTGGTGATGGAGTTGATCACCGGCGAGATGCAGCTCGGGGATGCATTTTTCCTGCCGTTCAACCCGGCAGCAGTTAATGTTGCCGGCGATTCCGACGACCCGACCGGGCCGACGTATGCAACGTTTGGCCAGCTGCTGGATGCGCCATCGGCCGTCGCCGGTTCGGTCTTCACCCAGCGGGTTGACCGCGAAGGAAACCTCACCAGCGACCCGTCACTGGCAATCCACAACGTCACGGCTGCCCACCATGTGCTGGAGCCTGGCATCGACCACCAGGTCGCCTCGGTGTTCTGGACGTTCATGAACTCAACCGGTCCGGTATACGAGAACGGGTCGTTTACCGTTGACAAGCTGTTCCAGAATCCGTTCTACGCCACCGGATATCCGGTAACCGAGCCATACTGGGCTGACGTCAAGATCGGCGGAACCTACCAGGATGTGCTGATGCAGTGCTTCGAACGGCGCTGCCTCACCTACAATCCGGCCAATCCGGCCGGCTGGCAGGTTGAGGCCGGCAACGTTGGACAGCACTACCACCACTGGCGCTACGTCCAGGTTCCGTCGGAAAACGAAGAGGAGCCGGGCGAGCCGGGACCTTCCAAGAACTATCAATTCACCGATGGCTTCGGCATCCTGCACGATCCCGACCTGAATCTGAACACCGTCACCGGTCTTGCGTTGGGTCACAACAACATCCTCTATGTTGTCGACGCGCTGGAAACGCGCGTTCAGATGTACTCGCTCAACGGTGTCTACCTGGGCGGATGGGGCGCGAATGGCAACGGTAACAGCGAGTTCCTGATGCCGGGCGATGTTGCCATTGATAGCGACGGCAACGTCTATGTCACTGATGGCGGCAATGACCGGGTGCAGAAATTCAGCGCCAATGGCGTCTATCTGGGACAGTGGGGCTCGACCGGTGCAGGTGACGGCCAGTTCGGAACGCCGGACGGCATCGCCATCAATGATAGTGACGAAATCTATGTCGTTGACTACCAGCTCGATCGGGTGCAACGGTTCAATACGTCCGGTGACTACCTGGGGCAGTTTGGCTCAACCGGCAACGGCGATGGCCAGTTCGAATCACCTCGACGAATCGCTATTGATAGCGAAGGCAACCTCTACATCACCGACAGCGGAAACCACCGGGTACAGAAGTTCACGGCCAACGGGGATTATCTCGACCAGTGGGGAACGCAAGGCGATGGCACTGGCGAATTCAACGTACCAGTCGGCATCGCAACCATCCAGGCCAATGGACTTGAATACGTCTATGTCGCGGACTACATGAATGACCGTTTCCATTGGTTTTTGACGAATGGCAGCAGCCCGGGCAAACAGGGTGTAACCGGGGCAGGTTACTTTGAGTTCAGTCACCCATATGCCCTTGTTGTTGGTCCGAACGCCTTCCTGGCGATCTCTGAGCATGGCAACGACCGCATTCAGGTGATGATCAATGATGCAACGGAGCACTTCTTCATCCATGGCGACCAGCGGGGAACCGTCACCTATCCAACAGCGGTCGCGATCGATGCCGCAGGCGATCTCTGGGTAGGGGATTTCGGGATAGGCTCGATCCGGCAGTTTGGCCTGGATGGTGCAATGCAGATCCAGTTGCCCACCGATCTCCACGCCCTCGATATGGAGTTCGCGCCGAACGGCCTGCTCTACATCGCTCCGCTCGACATCGAACTGATCTACGCGATCAATCCGGCCGGCAATATTGTCCACTCGTGGGGAGGAGCCGGCAACGGCAACGGGCAGTTCGGCGCTCCGGGTGGCATTGCTACCGATGCAGACAGCAACATCTATGTCACCGACCTCTCGTTGAACCGAGTGCAGAAGTTCGCATTGAATGGCGCATACATTGACCAATGGGGCAGCGCCGGGAATGGCAACGGCGAGTTCCACGACATGATGGGAATCGCGGTCCACGGTGACCGGGTCTACATCGCCGACGCCGGGAACCACCGGATTCAGGTGTTCGATATCGACGGAAACTACCTGTTCCAGTTCGGCAGCTTCGGTACCGGCGAAGGTCAGTTCAACCGGCCGGCCCAGATCGTGATTGATGCCGGCGGATATCTGTTCGTCACGGACTACGAAAATGGCCGTGTGCAGAAGTTCACATCTGAGGGTGAATTCGTCACCCAGATCGGTGAGCAGGGTGCCGGCCCCGGTCAATTCGTCGAACCATTCGGCATTGCCGTCACGCCAGCCGGTCAAGTCATTGTCTCCGACGTCGACAACGGCCGCATCCAGGTCTTCACGCCGGTGCCATAGTCGCACACTTCCAGTCCATCAGAACGTCGAGAGGGACCCGCATCCTTGATGGGATGCGGGTCCCTCGTCATCCCGTCGGTGCAGCACATGGCAAGATTGAGCCCGGACATCGCGCTGGGGCAGGGGAGAACCATGGAGACGGAAGAGCAGCCAACACCACAAGAGCCAGAGGATCAGCCAGAAGCGCCGGCAGAGCCGGAGCATGAATTCCTGATCCCCGGTCCGACACCAACCTCGAACGATGGCTGCCTGGCGTGGGGTTTCTCCTGGGTATTGATGTCGATTGTCCTGCTCATTATCGTTGCGGTGATGACCGTCGGCTGCTACGGAATATCAAAACTCACCGGCATCCTCTAGAACTTCCCCGTCAAAGGCGTACAATCAGCCCTGTATGCAGAAAATGCGAATGAAGGGACTGAGTACTACCAGTGACGAACATGACCGGCGGTCAGGCACTTGTCAGGTCGCTTATCAACCACGACATCGACACCATCTTCGGTCTCCCCGGCGTGCAGCTCGATGCCACGTTCGACGCGCTCCATGGAGCGCAGGACGCCATCCGGGTTATTCATACCCGCCACGAGCAGGCAACGGCCTACATGGCGTTTGGCTATGCCATCTCGACCGGCAAGGTCGGGACCTGCCTGGTTGTTCCCGGCCCGGGCTTGCTCAACGCAACCGCTGCCCTGTCGACTGCCTATTCCTGCAACACACCGGTGCTTGCCCTTTCCGGACAGATCCAGTCCGACCTGATCGAAAAGGGACTCGGCATGCTGCACGAGATCCCCAACCAGTTGCAGATGATCTCCTCAGTCACCAAGTGGGCCGCCCGTGCCGAACATCCGGCAGACGTCCCCGGCCTGGTGCGTGAAGCATTCCGCCAGTTGAACACCGGACGCATCCGCCCGGTCGAGCTGGAAATGGCACCGGACATCATGGCAATGGAAGCAGACGTCGAACTGCTGCCGGCAGAATCGGACTACAGCACCCCGGAGATCGACCCCGACCTGATCGAGCAGGCTGCGAAGCTGCTGGCCGGCTCAAAGAAGCCGGCGATCTTCGTCGGTGGAGGCATTTTCGGAGCTGAGGAAGAGCTGCTCCAGCTTGCTGAAGCACTCGAAGCACCGGTCATCATGTCGGCCGGCGGCCGTGGCGCCATCAGCGACCGGCACCACCTGGCCCAGACCATGCTCGGCGGACACATTCTCTGGCCTGAGGTCGATGTTGCCCTGGCAGTCGGCACTCGCTTCACCCAGCCGCTCACCATGTGGGGCACCGACAGTGATCTGAAGGTCATCCGCATCGACATTGATCCGGCCGAGCCGGGCAGAATCACCACGCCGGACGTTGGCATCGTTGGTGATGCGAAGCAGGGGCTGGCCGCCCTGGCCGAAAGCTTCGGCCGGCATGGGGGAGCGCGTGCTTCGCGCAAGGACGAAATGAACAACGTCCGCGAGAAAGCAAGCGATTACCTCTTCGAACTTCAACCACAAATGTCGTTTGTCGAGGTACTGCGCGGCGAGCTTCCCGATGACGGTATCTTCATCGACGAGCTGACCCAGGTCGGTTACTTCTCGCGGCTCGGCTTCCCGGTGTATCAGCCGCGTACTTTCATTACATCCGGCTATCAGGGCACACTTGGTTACGGGTTTGCCACTTCTCTCGGCGTGCAGGTCGGCAATCCGGACAAGAAGGTACTCTCGATCTCCGGCGATGGCGGCTTCATGTACAACATGCAGGAGCTTTCGACCGCCGTCCGCCACAAGATCCCGTTGGTCGCGATTGTCTTCAGCGATGGGGCCTTCGGCAACGTGAAGCGTATTCAAAAGGAAGGCTACGGCGGACGGACGATCGCATCCGACCTGACCAATCCGGATTTCGTCAAGCTTGCGGAATCCTTCGGCGCAGCCGGGCTGCGAGCAAACTCCCCGGAAGAGCTGGGTAAGGCAATCCGTGAAGGCTTTGATAACAACCATCCGACGCTGATCGATGTCCCGGTTGGCGAGATGCCGAGCGGCTGGCATCTCTTCCGGGCAGGCAAGGTGCGATAGTTCACCCTTATTGATACTATGTATTGATAACGGAATGGCAGACAGGTTCCCTGGAAGGAAAAGACAGACATGACCGAGCGGTACGAAGCCATAGTCATCGGGCTTGGCGCAATGGGTAGCGCGGCAACCTACCACCTGGCGAAGCAGGGCGTGAACGTTTTGGGCATCGAGATGTTCGAACCGGGGCACGACCAAGGCTCGTCACACGGCCACCATCGTATGTTCCGCACTTCACATGTCCACAACGATGGCTATGTGCCGCTCAGCAAACGCACCATCGAACTCTGGAACGAACTGCAGGATGCATCCGGCGTCGACCTGATCACCATGAACGGCGAGGTCCACATCCGGGACGCAACCAACGCCGCCAAAATGGAGCTGGTGAAGCAGAAACAGGCAGAGGGCACATGGGAGGTGCTGGACGAGCAGACGCTTGGCGAGCGCTTTCCGGGTTTCCGGTTGCACGAAGGCACCATGGCAACCTACGAAGCCAACGCGGGCTTCGTCCGCTCCGAGCGCGGCATCATCACGCACGTTGAAATGGCTAAACAGCACGGCGCGACGATCCGCACCAGCGAAGAGGTGACCGCATGGAAGGCCGACGGCGACGGGGTGACCGTCACGACAATCAATGGTAAGTATTCGGCCGACCGGCTGGTCATCTCGGCTGGCCCCTGGTCAGAAGAAATGCTCGGTAGCCTGGAGTTCCCGATGTTTGTCGAGCGCTCCTTCAACGGTTTTTTTGAGCCGGATCGGCCCGACCTGTGGACGATCGAACAGGGCGCTCCCAATTTCCTCTTCTCGGTTCCGGAGGGCAGTTTCTACGGTATCTCTTCTATTGATGGTATCGGCGTGAAGATCGGCCTTTCCAGCGGAACCGGCAAAGAGAAGACCACGGCCCGCACGATCCGTCGCCAGATCGACGAAGAGGAGATCCAGTTGCTGCGGCATGTACTCGATCGCTACATGCCAGGATCTGCCGGCCGGGAGATCAAACGCATCACCTGCATGTGCACCTACACCGTTGATAGCGGTTTCATCGTCGATCACCATCCAGAGCATCCCCAGGTCATCATTGCCTGCGGGTTCAGTGGGCTGGGGTTCAAGTTCTCCCCGGTCGTCGGAGAGATGCTGGCGGCGCTCACCACCGGGCAGAAGTACCCGATCGACTTTAGCTTTATGAGTGCCAACCGCTTCCTGGTGGCTGCGTCATAGGGGTGAATTCACAGACTCAAGCGGTGTTGATTCTGTACACACGGTAACAATAGGCTAGAATCTCCGGTGGCACCGTCGAACTACGGCGATGCTGGTTTGATTCTGCGATGTAGAGAGGTGCACTTCGTGGCAAAAATGACCGGAGGACAGGCACTTGTCCGGTCCCTGAAACAGTATGACATCGACACCATCTTCGGGCTTCCGGGAGTGCAACTGGACAACACGTTCGATGCGCTCTACGACGAGCAAGATGCAATCAAGGTTCTCCACACACGCCACGAGCAAGCCTGCGCCTATATGGCCTTTGGCTATGCTGCATCGACCGGTAAGGTTGGCACCTGCCTGGTGGTTCCAGGGCCGGGACTGCTGAACGCAACCGCAGCCCTTTCCACCGCTTACGCTTGCAACGCACCGGTACTCACCCTTTCCGGACAGATTCAGTCTGACCTCATCGAAAAGGGACTCGGCATGCTGCACGAGATCCCGAACCAGCTCCAGATGATCCGCTCAGTTACCAAGTGGGCCGCACGCGCCGATCACCCATCTGAAGTACCAGGGCTGATCCGCGAAGCCTTCAAGCAGTTGCAGACCGGACGCATCCGCCCGGTCGAGTTCGAAATGGCACCGGACATCATGGGCCTCGAAGCCGACGTCGAACTGCTCGACCCGGTCTGGGGCTATCCTGATCCCGAACCGGATCCGGACGCCATCACGGCTGCCGCCGATCTGTTGGCCAACGCCAAGAACCCGGTTATCTTCACCGGTGGTGGTGCGCTAGATGCCGGCGAAGCGCTGCTGAACGTTGCCGAGATTCTCCAGGCACCAGTTGTCCAGTCGAGCAGCGGCCGCGGCGCAGTCAGCGATCATCACTACCTCGCCCAGAACATGGTCGGCGGACAGGAACTCTGGAAGGACGCCGATGTCGTCCTGGCCGTGGGTACTCGCTTCACCCAGCCGCTCACCCGCTGGGGCGTCCCGGATGGCATCAAGGTCATCCGCATGGACATCGATCCGGAAGAGATCGAACGCGCCAGCGTACCGGAGATCGGCATCGTCACCGGTGCCAAGACCGGCCTGACCCAACTCGCCAACGCTCTGGCTAGCACTGCCGGCAAGAAATCATCCCGCAAGGATGAGCTTTCGGCGCTGAAGGAGAAGGTCGACGACATGCTCTTCGAAGTGCAGCCACAGGCGTCCTACGCCGAGGTGCTGCGCCAGGAGCTGCCGGAAGATGGCGTGCTGGTGAGCGAAATGACCCAGATGGGTTACTTCTCCAGCGTCGGCTTCCCGGTCTACAACCCGCGCACCTTCGTCAATGCCGGCTACCAGGGCACCCTGGGCTTCGGCTATGCCACCGCCCTCGGTGTGCAGGTCGCCCATCCGGACAAGAAGGTCATCTCGATCAACGGCGATGGCGGCTTCATGTTCACCGTCCAGGAGCTTTCGACAGCAGTGCGGCACAACATTCCGCTGGTTGCCATCGTCTTCAGCGACGGCGCCTATGGCAATGTTCGCCGCATCCAGAAGGAATCCTACGGCGGCCGGACGATCGCATCCGACCTGCTAAACCCGGACTTCCAGAAGCTCGCCGATGCGTTCGGTGTCGCGCCGTTCCGGGCGGAATCCCCGGATGCGCTGCGCAGCGCGATCAAGGAAGCCTACGATCTCAACGGCCCGAGCCTGATCGAGGTTCCGATCGGCGAAGTCCCGAGCATGAACTCCCTGCTCTGGCGCACCCCGTCGGCGCGTTAGGTTCATCCACACGCAACAGGAAAGCCCCCGAGCGTTGCGCTCGGGGGCTTTCCTGGTTTGTGACGCACTTCCACTTTCGTAGCGGCGACTCGCATTCACGACCGTTGTTCTAACCCATTCCGGTTTTGGCTTGTGCATGCCGGTTTATCCGTCATCCTGAGCTTGTCGAAGGATCTCGAGCCTCGCAACCTTCCACGTGAGGGCAAGTCTCATGGCTCGAGATCCTTCGACAAGCTCAGGATGACAATCTAAACGCCGTTCTTCCCTGCGTACATTCGATGATCCTGAATTAGTTGGTACCGATGCTTGCATTCGCCCGGTTTGACGCCCGCGGAGTTGACCTGGGCGAATGCAAGTCGCCCCTACGAACCGGGCCCGAGGTTCCTACCTACACGTCGCGCAAATTGCTGGAGTCGTGTGCGGCAAGAACATCATCCGTTGACATACCATACTCTTCTGCCACTTCAGTAACGGACATTCCCTGAGACAAACGCAGTACGAGGGTTTCCACCGGAACTCGCGTCCCTACGATAACCGGTTTTCCAAAGCGAATTCCTGCGTCAACTACGATCCTCGGAGCAAGTTCTCGAGACATACCAAATCTCCTGAATTTCACTTCCACCCTGAGAGATTCATACAGCATCATACTATTTAACAAGTAAGATCAGCATGACCGTTAGACATTCAGAATCCAAACCGTTCCCAACCGGAGACCGGTTGACGGCGACGTACATTTGTTCTATTCTACGCCGGTACAATGATTTCAAAACGAACGGACACCAGCAACGTGGATGACAACATTCTGCAGCGGCTCGACGACCTTCGCCGCAGCCGGCGCGAGGAGTTTACCGAGCTACTGAACCTTCCTGATCACTGGATGGGGCGAGTGAGCAGTTACCATGGGCGGCCCATTTCTGTGCAGTGGATTGCATTGCGCTATGCCGATCACGATGAGGAACACGCAATCCAGATGGCTGACACTCTACAACACTATCCGGGCTGGAAGCAGAACAAGGTCCATCAGATACTGGCGGTCAACGAAGTTACCCAAGGAGAGTTGCTCGCTGCGTTGGAGGGACTGACCGACGATGACCTCGATGTCGAACCGGTCGAGCCGGCCGGGGAGTGGAGTCTCCGGCAGACGCTCTCCCACATCATCTTCGTCGAACATGCCTATCGCATAGACATCCTCGACGCGATCAAGCACTTCGACGCCGGGGAACCAGTGACCGAACTGGTCGATGTCGACCTGCCACAGCTCTATCCGGACGATACGCTGGCCGAACTGATTGGCAGGCTCGATGCTGCCCGAGACCAAACGATCCGGGAGCTTGCCGGCATCGACGAACGTTACCTGGCAGCCCAGACGCGGTGGGACAACCTGGACGTCGATGTCAATTTCCTGATGATGCGCCTTGGTCACCATGTTCGTGAGCACCACGCCCACATTCGCAAGTGGCGGGTGCAAACCGGAAAGCATCCATCCGAAATGGCACGGCTTCTCGG
>CAZRNC010000071.1:0-10565 GCA_964601285.1 uncultured Thermomicrobiales bacterium
TGAGAGTAGGCCCAGGTCACCAGGCCGGAGCAGTCAAAGCCACCATGGGCGTAGGACGCTCCGCCCCAGATATAGGGAGCACCGAGCGTCAGCATGGCAGCGTCAATGCTGTGGCGGACTTCCGGTGCGACCAGACCATCTTCAAAGAGGAAATCGACAAACCCGAGTGCCAGCAGATGGTTGGTGAACTTGTCGACGTAGACGTGGCCGGTGGTGCCGAACGCGTCGGCTGCGACCGTAATCGCGCCCACTTCATCAATTGCGCCAAAATAGGCAGCGGCAGATTGCTCCCACGAACCCCAATGTGCGTACCCGCGGGCAAGGATTTCGGCAGATGTGCGGATGTTTACCCACGGGTCCCAAAGGTCGCCGCCCCATTGGTTGGCGGTTTCCTGCCAGTACTGCGGCATGACCTGCATCAGGCCGACCGCGCCCGCGGGCGAATGGGCCTGTGGATTGCCGCCGGATTCGATACCCATGATCGCGACCAGCACCTGCCATGGAACACCGGATTCCGCCGATGCCTGGGCAATCAGATCTATCCAGGGGCCAGCACCTTCAAGGTGCGCAAATTCTGGTGCGAAACCGCCGACCGGCATTGTCCAGTCGGTCAGCATATAGCTCAGCTGACGCTGCTCACCGGTTTCAACCCGAGCGCTGCTGTCGTGCTCGATTCCAGAGAGCCCAACCAGATGGGCGACTCCGGATATGCCGAACAGCACGATGACGAGCACGGCTGCGGCGAGGACTTTCATCAAGGAACTCCGAACGGGGAACCCTATCCCATTGGGCGCAGAACGCGCCATTCCACCCGACCCCGCTGGTACGAGATCAAACCACTTCTCCCTGCCGGCCGATGCCGGGAACGCCGCCGGGCCCCACAGTCGCTTCGAAGGCTAACGCATTCGTAGCCGATCGTCGATGTCCCCACACACCATGCGATCGCTGCCGTGGTTCCAGTACCTGCAATACAGGCCCGCCGGGCAGCGTTACGGTTGTGCGATCTCGGTTGATCGCAGCATAGCATGCAGAACATCTCCTGCCAGTCCGTGGTGCTGCTGCAACCTGCCGCCGGCAAGTTCCCAGAGCACCCCACCAAACCGCTCTATGAAATAACGATCGTGAGAGGCAACCAGCATCACTCCTGAACATAATGACAACGCACGTTCGAAGTCTTCCAGCACATCCAGGCTCAGATGGTTGGTCGGTTCGTCCAGCAGAAGCAGGTTGGCATTGTCGGCAACCAGGCGGGCTATCTGCAGTTTTCGTCGCTGTCCGGAACTCAGTTGCCCAACCGGCGTCTGCAAATCGTCGACATTGAACAGTCCGAATCTGAAGAGATCGCTGATGAGTTCATGCTCCAGCCCGGTAAGACCGTTGCGATAGGCATCAAAGACGGACTGCTTCGGATCAATCCCGGCCGCGTGCTGGTCGAGATATCCAATCCGGGCTGCCGGCGCGACGTGGACCGTGCCGCTATCCGGTTGCAGCCGGCCGGCGATGACGTTCAGCAAGGTTGATTTGCCGGCACCATTAGCCCCGACCAGTACAACCCGTTCGCCACGCCGGATTGTGGCGCTGACTGCATCGAGAATCGTCTGACCGTCGAAGGTTACGGTAACGTCATCCAGCCGGATGACCTCATCGCTCTGCAGATCGTCGCCGTCAAGCAGGGCATGTAGCCGCATCATTCCTGGTGGTTTCGGCACCGGGTCAGCTTCGATCCGGCGAAGGCGTTCTTCCAGCGATCGGATGCCCTTGCCGGCCGTTCTGTCTGCTTGCGCCTTGCCGGCTTCGACGATGTGCTTGTCCGGGTCTCTGGCAGGTGGTGCCTTGCGGTCGACGCCAGCCTG
This sequence comes from uncultured Thermomicrobiales bacterium, assembly GCA_964601285.1. Classification (GTDB taxonomy): domain Bacteria; phylum Chloroflexota; class Chloroflexia; order Thermomicrobiales; family CFX8; genus CAYWXR01. The sequence continues at coordinate 1,854 of CAZRNC010000071.1, forward strand.
GAGTTGTTTGATCGACCGGCGCAACTCCTTGATCTCGTCCTGCTGGGTAGCAAACCGTTCTTCCCAGAGCGCTCGCTCGCGCTCCCGTGTGGCGGCAAATGCATCGTAGTCGCCAGGATAGTCACGGGCGGTGTGGCTATGCTCGTCGATGGCAATAATCCGGTTGACAGTCTGGTTCAGAAATCGCCGGTCGTGGGAGACCACGATCAGCATCCCCTGGTGCGCGGCCAGGTAACGTTCAAGCCAGGCGATGCTGGCGAAGTCGAGATGATTGGTCGGCTCATCAAGCAGCAGCACATCTGGCGACGAAAGCAGCAACGACGCCAGCAGCACCCGGGATTGCTCTCCACCGGACAGCGTGGCGAACAGTTGCTGACGAGACAGCCTGGTAATCGCCAGGCCATCGCGGACTTGATCGATGCGGTGTTCGATGTCATAGCCACCGGCGCGTTCAAACCGTTCGAGCAGGTCGCCATACTCCACTGAAAGCGTCTCGAACTGCTCAGGCCCGGCATCGGCCATTTCCAGTTCGAGTTCACGCAGCCGCGCTTCGATCTCCTTCAACCCACCAGCAGCCGAGAAAATGAGATCGTCAATGGTCGCACCTTCGGGTGCCGGCGGATCTTGTGGCAGATAACCAACAGTGAAGCCATCCGGCAGCGAGACCTGTCCGCTATCAGCGTCCAACTCGCCGGCGAGAATGCGAAGCAGCGTCGATTTGCCGGAGCCGTTCGCGCCGACCAGGCCAACCTGCTCGCTATCGGAGACAACGAATGAGACTTCGTGCAAGATGGTGACGGGATTATAGGATTTGGAAATACGGGAAACAGACAGATGCATGAAGAATAACCTCAACAGTCAGATTGCCCGGTATAGGGCAGTGCAACGACGTGTTTGAACGTGAGGTTATTTCTTCGTCAACGGAGTGTCTCTACGCTTTCCGTGTATCGGTCTGTCTGTGGTTCGGCTACCAGTCTATCGATTCGCACGAAGAGAGGCAAGGACATTGGACGTCTTACTGCACATAACTACACTGGCGGCATGGCAACAGGCAGGGCAGGTAGGCGAGTACACCGCGCCATCGCTGGAGACCGAGGGGTTCATTCACTGCTCGTTGCCCGAACAGGTTGCCGGCGTTGCCAATGCACTTTATGCCGGCCGGGAGGATCTGGTATTGCTTTGGATTGACCCCGGGTTGGTCATTCCGGAAATTCGCTATGAAGGTAGCCCGGAAGCGTACCCGCATCTCTATGGCCCGCTGAACCTTGACGCCGTCACTCAGGTGACCGACTACTCCCTGGATAAGCGTGACAGATTCACCACGCCGCTCTAAGGTTTTCCAGCGACGGTCTATCAAGAGAGTGAGGGGCATATGGTGGATAAGCGTTGTTGGGAAGTCAATGTCTTGTTACTGGCTTGGTCAGACATTGACCGAGTACTCGAAGGTGTTTCGGCGCCCCAGGCGGTTCACCAGATGGACGGTGGAAGTTCGTTTGCCTGGACACTTGCACATGTCACCAATGGCATCGATTCGTGGATAAACGTGCGCTTCCTGGGGCGTTCGCCACACCCCCTCTTTTCGCGATCAGAGTTCGCATTTGGCAGTGACGGCTCCGCTGATAACTGGCAAGAAATCCGTGACGCGGTAGACGGTGTGCGTGTTCCCGCCTACGAGTTCCTGACCAACTGCACAGCAGAGGATCTGGCACGTACTGTTCCTTATGATGGGGCGCACCCACCATTCCGCAAGCACGGCCTCAATCTGAGAATGGCAATTCTCCAGAATGCCATCCATCACATGTTTCATGTTGGAGAGATCGCTACGAAACGTGGGCTGCTCGATCAAGAGATCGGTATCTTCCCCGGTTCACTGATAGAGATGAGTGATTGGGAATACCATGGGAGATGAGCGCCCTGTGAGCACGGAATCGATTCGTCACGTGCGATACTGCAACCAGAGGCCAGAACGCTAAACATGAAAGTGAATAGCCCATGCCAGTGATTCATCTCGATATTCGCCACCGCGAGCCGTACGCCGGTGGAGAATCATTCGGTGAAAGTGGACCGTACGAGCGCATTGATGGCATCGTGACCTTTGCCGTCGATCCGGAGAACCCCGCCAACGCGACTATCGTTGATTTGGGGCTGGCACCGCGAGACGAGAACGGGCTGGTGCAGTTCAGTTCCGATCTTGTGATCCTGACGCCGGCCGATCCCGCGAAGGGCAAACGGCGAACGTTGGTCGAGCTGCCAAACCGGGGCCGCAAGCTCTCGCCACGGCAGTACAATCGCAGCAGCGTCGATGTTTCAGCAGATCGCGAAATCCCCGCCGGCGATGGTTTCCTCTTCCGGCATGGTTTCACTGTCGTCTGGATCGGCTGGCAGTGGGATGTCTACCGCAGCGAGGCGTTGATGGGGCTGGATGCACCCCATGCGCTGATTGACGGCCAGGAGATTGAGGGCCAGACCGTCGTCGAGATTCATCCGAACGTTGAAGGCAAGACGTGGTTGCTGGCTAACCGGCTACATCGTCCCAACCCGGTTGCTGATCTGGACGATCCGGAAGCTGTCCTGCTGGTGCGCGATGGTGAAGATGGCGAGGATACAGTTATCCCGCGCGATCGCTGGCGTTTCGCCCAGGAATCTAACGGCGATGTCGTGCCCAGCCGGGAGCATATCTATTATGAAGACGGTTTCCAGCCCGGCAGGCTTTACCACGTTGTCTTCAAGGCGCATGGTGCGCCCGTCGTCGGGGCTGGGTTGCTCGCGGTTCGGGATATTGGCGCGTTCCTGAAATCGGATGCCGGGAACAATCCGGTTGCCGGCGCGCTCGACCGCGTGTACGCCTTCGGCATCTCCCAGACCGGCCGGATGTTGCGCCACTTCCTCTATCTGGGACTGAACACCGGTGAGGACGGCCGGCAGGTCTACGACGGCATCATCCCTCATGTGGCCGGTGCGCGACGTGGTGAATTCAACCACCGGTTCGCCCAACCTTCGGTGCAATCAACGCCCGGATTTGGCCATCGCTTCCCCTATGCCGGCGCGGAGATGGAAGATATCTACAGCCCGGCCTCGGATGGGTTGCTGAACCGCCTGCGGACCAGTGGCCACATGCCGAAGGTGATCTTCAGCAACACCTCGGCGGAATACTGGCGGGGCGACAGTTCGCTGATGCATACCGACCCAGCCGGCACCCGCGATGTTGAGCCTGATGAAGACACCCGGATCTACCTCTATGCCAGCACCCAGCATGGCCCTGGCAATCTGCCGCAGGGGAATGTCAACGCCAACGACGGCGCTGTTGGCCGCTACGGGTTCAACCTGGTGGAGTACACGCCGCTGCTGCGCGCCCAGTTGATCAATATGGACCGTTGGGTGGCCGACGGCGTCGAACCACCACCGAGCGCCTATCCACGCATTGCAGATGGTTCAGCAGTTTCGAATGCCCAGGTGCTGGAGCATTTCCGGGCGTTCCCGGAAGTTCACTTGCCCGATCCCGGAAAGCTTCCGGTGATACGGGAGGTCGATCTCGGGCCGGATACTGATAAGGGTATCGGTCGCTATCCAGTCGTTGAGGGTGGAACTTACCCGGCCTATGTTTCCAACGTCGACATCGATGGCAACGAGGTCGCCGGCGTCCGTCTGCCGGATGTCACCGCGCCAATTGCGACCAACACCGGCTGGAATCCGCGGCACCCCGATACCGGTGGAGCAGACCAGATCATGGCGATGCAGGGCTTCACGAAGTTCTTCGCCCGGACGAAAGCCGAGCGAGAGCAGTCCGGCGATCCTCGCCTGTCGATCGAGGAGCGATACCCTGACAAGGACACCTATCTGGCCGAGGTTCGCAGTCAGGCGGCGCTCCTTGCCCGTGACCGGTACATCCTCGATGAAGACATCGAGACGATTGTGTCAGATGCCGGCCTTCGCTGGGATGCTGCGATGGGCGACAGTTGATCCTAACCGGTAGTCAAGAAGGACAGAGTTAGATTGTCATCCTGAGCGAAGCGAAGGATCTCGAGCCTCGAATCTGTCCAGGTGACGGCAAGATTTGAGGCTCGAGATCCCTCGACTCCGCTCGGGATGACAGATAGCATCTGTCGCACTTCATGACAAAGCGATGGAGTTACAGCCAAAACACGATCCTGCAGGGATGCTAACTATCCGCCGATGCGGGACATCTCGACCTTGCGGAGGTGGATGGTGTTGGCGGAGCGGACTTCGGAATAGCGATCGGTGCGGGCGCCCCAGACCGAGCGGAGTTTCTCGCTGATCTCATCGTCGGTCGAGCCGTCGCGCAGCAACACCCGGAAGTCGTGTCCACGGGTGCCGAAGAGGCAGGTGTATAGCTCGCCGTCGGCCGATAGTCGTGCGCGTGTGCAGGAGCCGCAGAAGGGCTGGCTGACCGAGGAGATGATGCCGATCTCGCCGCCGCCATCGAGGTAGCGATAGCGGTCGGCAACTTCGCCGTAATAGTTGGGATCGACCGGTGCCAGCGCCCACTGCTTGCCGAGTTGTTCCAGAATCTCGGCGGCCGGCACGACGTCATCCATCCGCCAGCCATTGGTGGTGCCGACATCCATGAACTCGATGAAGCGCAGGATGATGCCGGTGTTGCGGAAGTGGCCGGCCATGTCGACGATGCTGTTTTCGTTGACCCCACGCTTGACCACCATGTCGATCTTCACTGGTTCCAGTCCAGCGGTTAGCGCGTTATCTACTGCCTGGAGAATCTTGACAACCGGGAAGTTGACATCGTTCATCGACTTGAAGACCTCGTCGTCGAGCGAGTCAAGACTGATCGTGATCCGGTCAAGACCGGCAGCCTTGAGCGCCTTGGCCTTCTTCGGAGAGAGCAGCGAGCCGTTGGTTGTCATCGCGACATCGTCGATGCCCTCGATCTGGACCAGCATGGCAACGAGTTCTTCGATGTTGCGCCGCACCAGCGGTTCACCACCAGTGAGCCGGAACTTCTGGACACCGTGGGCGGCGAAGATCCGTCCGAGACGGGCAATCTCGTCAAAGGTAAGCGTGTCTTCCCTTGGCAGGAACGGATAGTTTGCGCCGAAAATCTCCTTCGGCATGCAGTAGACACACCGGAAGTTACAGCGATCGGTTACAGAGATTCGGAGATCTCGAAGTGGACGTTGTAGTTGGTCAACAATACTCATGCCCTGAGTATATATCACCTGACCAGCGCCCAGTACTCTGATCCTGACTGTTGTGCTCCGGTCGACAGATCGGTAGAATCGGGCTATCATAGCGTACGTACGCATGTATGTACATGTCCTTGATGGGGGTTGGCCCGATGAAATCGTCGCTTGATCGACCGCAACACCGTCGTAACAATGCACTGAACCATCCCGCCGCGCTCGGACGATGGACCAGGGACCAGCGATCTCCGGCCCGCCGGTTGACTCCACGCCCGGTCGACCCGCCACCGCCGGACCTCACACGGCCATTCATTGCATTGCAGCCGGCAGCGCCGGAACCGATCCGGATCCAGCCACTTCGCGCTCGTGCCGGCATGCCGTTCTTGGCACGTGAAACAGCATGTCCGTTTCTGGAGTTTTGCCAGCACGGCCGTCGCTGCCTGAGTGCCAGCCCTGCCCCGGTGAGCCTGCAACGCCAGGCCCGCCACTGTCTGACGTCGTCCCACCGTTCGTGCCGCTACTACCGCGACGCCCGCCACTACCCGCCCGTCCCGCCGGCGGAGGCAGCCTTCTACACTACCGGTCTGGTGGTTATCCTGGTTTTGTTCGTCATGATCGGGATTTCCTGAGGCGGCACAATGAGGTTGGGCTACAACCAGATCAAGATGTCGTTCTGGATGTTCGGGTCGAACGTATCCAGATGGTGACTGAGTAGTCTGACAAACTGGCCGACGGAATACTTCGCGCGAACACAGATGATCCCCGCGTGAGGTTGACCATTGCGCTTCCAATCCGCTTCCAACGCAAGGAAATCCCCTATATCAAAGGTCACAATGGCTCGGTTGTGTGTCGCGGCATAGGTTAACTGCCAGTTATCGTCAAAGCCTTGATTATGATTGCCGGCACCTTGACATGAAATCGCATCGTAGCCGTGGCGCTGTAGTTGCTGAGCTATCTTCGGGTCGATATTCTCGTCTGTGTAGAGACGAATTCCGCGTCCGCTCATTTAGCTCGGAGATGGTCAAAGTAGGCGTGTCGATTCCGGTTGATGTCCTCATCAACAATGGCTCGGTTAGCATCATAGAAATCAAGTGCTGCTTCAACCTGCTCTCGCGTCAGGTGTGGCAGCGACTCAACGATCGCATCGATGTCACCTGGATACAAGTCCAGATACAACTCGACGATGACTCTTACTGACGTCCGCGTACCAGTAATGGCAGGATAGCCGCCTGCGACTCCCGGAACTCGCACGATGGTTTCAACTGCTTGCATCTGCCGCCTCGATTCCACGGTTGCATGATTGTGACGGACTGTAGTATACGATCCGCTTATTCTACAGACGACCACTCGTCATAAATCATCCGCGAAATCCGCCCGTTGTGGACGGCGCCGGGGTGTTCGGCGGAGAAGGAGAGGTTGGGGCTGCCTTCGGTCATGAGGGCGATGACGTAGCGGGTGTTGTTGGGGAGATCGACAATGCCGACGTCGGCGCGGATGCCCATCTGGAAGCCACTCTTTGAGTACACCTTGACCGGGGATTCCTGTCGGCTGTAGGTCGAGAAAGGTAGATAGCGGCCGATCTGGTCGAGGTATTGCTGGGTCAGCAGAATCTCCTCGATCTGCCGGCAGGCTTCCGGCGAGATGATCGTGCCGGTGGCGATACCGGCGAGCAGCGTCACCATGTCCTGTGGCGAGCTGGCCGAGTAGTTACGTGGATCAACGCCTTGGCCGGACGATTGGAAGCCATAGCTGGTGTCTTTCATGCCCCATTCACGACCCGATTCCACGATCTGTTCGCGGCCGAGCAAACGCACCAGTACGGCAGTTGAGGTGTTATCCGAGAGGGCGATCATTAGGGTGGCGTGGTCGCGGATGGGCAGGAGCAGGCTGGGCGATAGCTCCTTGAGGATGCCGGAGCCTCCTCGCTGGTCCTCGGGGGCCATCTCGACCGGGGCGTCGTGGTCGAACTCTCCTGCATCTACCCGGCGGAAAAGCTCCGCCAGCACGAGCAGTTTGATCGTCGAAGCGGCCGGCATGACCCGGTCCGGTCGATAGCCGATCTCCTGACCGGAGGCGAGGTTCCGGGCGAAGAAGGCTGCTTCGCCTTCAAACTCCTGACACAGCTTGCTGGTCTCGAGCTGCAGGCGGGTCGGTTCGTGCATCGTCTGTTTGCTCCCTGATGGATTGTCCGGTTTCCGGGTCGAAAAAGTGCAACACATGGGGAGAGATTAGCACGTCGATCCGGTCTCCGATGGCCAGTTCCAGATGGGAGGGCAAGCGTGCAACGACCGGCTCATCGTCGCCGGTGCTCAGGTAGACGAAGTACTCGTTGCCGAGTGTCTCCAGCACATCAACTGTCGCCTGGAAGCCGGTGGCGTTGGGCACTTCGCCTGGTTCACGAGTGTCACGGATGTGCTCCGGGCGCAGGCCAACGATCAGTTCGTCAAGGCCGGCGTTACGGACGGTTTGCGCCGGCTCGCCGGAGAGCGTCACTGACCGGGTCTCGTTCTTGAGCACGGTCTGGTCGCCGTCGCTGCCAACCGTCATCCGGAGGAAGTTCATCGACGGGCTGCCGATGAAGCCGGCGACGAAGATGTTTGCCGGCCGGTTGTAAAGCACCTCCGGCGTATCGAACTGTTGCAGGACGCCAAAATCCAGCACGGCAATCCGGTCGCCCATGGTCATCGCTTCGACCTGGTCGTGGGTGACATAAATGGTCGTCGTCTCAAGGCGACGATGGAGCTTGATCAACTCGGCACGGGTTTGCACCCGTAGCTTGGCGTCGAGGTTGGAGAGAGGTTCATCCATCAGAAACGCTTGTGGTTCGCGGACGATCGCCCGGCCCAACGCCACCCGTTGACGTTGCCCACCGGAGAGTGCCCGCGGCTTACGTTCCAGCAACTCCTCAATGCCGAGCATCTGGGCTGCATTGGCGACTCGTTCCTGAATCTCCGATTTTGAGAAGCGGCGGAGCTTGAGGCCGTAGGCCAGGTTGTCATAGACGCTCATGTGAGGATAAAGCGCATAGCTCTGGAACACCATGGCAATGTCACGATCTTTCGGCGAAAGGTCATTGACAATCCGGTCACCGATGGCGATATAGCCTTCGGAGATCTCCTCCAGTCCGGCAACCATCCGCATGGCGGTCGATTTACCACTGCCGGAAGGACCAACCAGCACGACGAACTCGCCGTCGTGCGTTTCCAGCGTCAGGTCACGAACGGCAACCTCGTTGCCAAACCGCTTCCAGACCTCGTTGAAGAGTACCCGTGCCATGTTGGTTGATCTCCTTCCGGAGCGGCCGGGAGCAGTATTCGCTGCTCCCGGCAAGCCGTGTATCAGGAGGCTGCTCCGGCCTCGCGATCGATCTGCTCCTGGGCGGCATTCAGGGTGGTTTCTATGTCTTCGCCATTCTCGACGATGTTTGCCCAGGCATCAGCCATGATGCCCTGCACCGCGCCCCAGTAGGTGACGTTCGGACGGGCCATGGTGTTCTCCATCGCCTCGCGAATGGCATCGAAGTAAGGCTGCTGCCACTCCTCAACGACGCCATAGG